>CBILQL010000219.1:0-7812 GCA_966238865.1 uncultured bacterium | reverse complement strand
CGGGAGCTGGATCGGTTCGTGGCCGAAAGCGGGTCCGGCCTGGCCGAATTCGCCGTCTTCAGCGCGGTGGCGGAAATCCACGGTTCGAATTGGCGGACCTGGCCGGAGGAGCTGCGGCATCCTGCATCCCCGGCCGTGGCGCGCTTCGCCGAGGACCGCAGGGAGCGGGTGGCCTATCACAAATGGGTGCAATGGCTCATCGACAGCCAGCTTCGCGATGCCGCCCAATCCATTCCCCTCCTTCAGGACCTGCCCATCGGGTTCGATCCCGGCGGCGCGGATGCCTGGGCCTGGCAGGATCTCCTGGCTGGAGAGGCCGTGGTGGGCGCCCCGCCGGATGCCTTCAACCTCCTGGGCCAGGACTGGGGTTTGCCGCCGTTCATCCCCCACAAACTGCGGGCGGCGGGCTATGCCCCCCTGCGGGAGACCTTGCGGGCCGTGCTGCGGCATGCCGGCGGCCTGCGGGTGGATCACGTGATGGGGCTGTTCCGGCTCTACTGGATTCCCAAGGGCTTCCCGCCGTCCCGCGGCGCCTACGTGCGCTATCCGCACAAGGAGATCCTCGACGTGGTCGCGGAGGAGAGCCGCAGGGCGAAGGCCTATGTGGTGGGCGAGGATCTCGGGACGGTGGAGGCCGGCGCGCGCGAGGCCATGGCCAAGCGGGGACTTCTGGGCAGCAAGGTGTTCTGGTTCGAGTCCGACCCGCCCTATGCCTGGCCGCCGAGCACCATGGCCTCCCTGAGCACCCATGATCTTCCCACCCTGGCCGGACTCTGGAGCGGCGCCGACGCCGCGGAACAGCGTGCCCTGGGCCTATCCGCCAACGCCGACTCCATGCAGCCCATGGTGCAGCGCCTGCGGGGCCTGGCCGGCGTGGCGCAGAAGGCCGACAGCCGCGAAGTGGTGCGCCGCGTGCACCGCCTCATCTCCGAAGCCTCCTCCGCCCTCATCGCCGGGGCCCTGGAAGACGCCCTGGCCGTGGAACGGCGCCCCAACCTTCCGGGCACGGTGCTTGAACGGCCCAATTGGCGCATCCCTCTCCCCTATTCCCTCGAGGAGATCGAGACCCATCCGCTGGTCCTCGAGGTGGCCGCCTGCCTGGATCGGAGACCGTAACCCGGGCTGCGTAGGGATCTTGTAACCTGCGGGTACGGGACCGCGGCTAAATTGCGAACCTGCCGCTACTCCAGCCGTTTGCGGTAGACCACCGCACCGTGCGGGCCCAAGGTGAGCACGGCGCCCGCCTGCAGCCTTGCGGGCGCCCCGCTCCCGGGTCCCTCCCACTCGGGGTCGGAGGAATCCAGGATCTTTTCCCAGGTTCCGGAAGCGGCCGCCAGGAGGGATTCCGCGGGGCGGCCGTTGAAGTTGAGGAAGGCGGCGATTTCGGATATCGAACCGCCGCTGCGTCCCATGCGCCGCCGCATTAATTGGAACACGTGGGCATGGACCGAGACCTCCAGACCGTCCTTGTCGGGCACGGCCAGGGCCGGCTCGGAACGGCGCAGGCGAATCAGGGTCCGGTAATACTCCAGGAGGGCGCGGTGCCGCCCGGAGTCAGCTCGGGACCAGTCCAGCTTGGAGGCCCGGAAAGTGGCTTCGGACACGGGGTCCGGGGCCTCGCCGCTCGCGGCCAAATGGTTGAATTCCCGTTTGCGGCCCTCGCGCACGGCCTCCACCAGGTCGGCGTCGCCGTAGTCGGCGAAGAAGAGGAAGGGATTGGTCTCCCCGTACTCCTCCCCCATGAAGAGCAGCGGGATGTAGGGAGACAGCAGGGAAGCGGCCGCGGCGAGCTTGTTGGCCTCGAAGCCGGACAGCGTGGAGATGCGGTCCCCCGTCAGGCGGTTCCCGACCTGGTCGTGGTTCTGGATGAAGACCACGAACTCCCTCCCCGGGTGGGAGGCCGAGGAGCGGCCGAACTGCTTGCGGCGGCTGGGGCTCCACTGGCCGGAGTAGACGTAACCGTCCTGGTACGCCTTGAGGAGCTGGGTGGGCTCGCCGTAATCCACCCGGTAGTCGGACTTGTCCCGGTGCAGCATGGCGTCGACGCTGTGGTGGAAGTCATCCAGCCATTGGGCGTGCATGCCGTAGCCGCCGGTTTCCCGGCCGCGCAGGACGCGGGTGTCGTTGAGGTCGCTCTCGGCGATCAGGTAATGCAGCCGGCCTTCCCGACGGGAGAACTCCTCCGTCCGTTCGCTTAGCTCCGACAGGAAGGACCGCGCCGACATGTCGTAGATCTGGTGGATGGCGTCCAGGCGCAGGGCGTCGATATGGTAGTCCCGGAACCAGTGCAGGGCGTTGCGGATGAAGAACTCGCGCACCGGGCCGCTGTCCGGGCCGTCGAAGTTGAGGGCGCGTCCCCAGGGGGTCCGGTAATGGTCGGTGAAATAGGGGCCGTATTCGTGGAGATAGGTGCCCTCCGGGCCCAGGTGGTTGTAGACCACGTCCAGGATCACGGCCACCTCCCGGGCATGGCAGGCGTCCACCAGGCTCTTGAGGCCGTCCGGGCCGCCGTAGCTGGCCTGCACGGCGTACGGGTAGGCCCCGTCATAGCCCCAGCCCCGGGCCCCCGGGAATTGGGCCACGGGCATGAGCTCTATGGCGTTGACGCCCAGGGACACGAGGTGGTCGAGCCTGCCGGCGACGGCCTCCAGCGTCCCCTCCGGGGTGAAGGTCCCCGCATGCAGCTCGTACATCACCATGTCCTCGGGAGGGATGCCCCGCCAGGCCGCGTCCGTCCACCGGAAGCCGCGGTGATCCCAGACCTGGGAGGCGAAGTGAACACCCTCCGGCTGGTACAGGGAGGCGGGATCGGGCCGCGCCGGCCCCGTCCCGGGACGGAACATGTACCGCTCGCCGTGGGCGATGTCCTCGAAGTCCGCGACCCAGTAGCCCTCCGCTTCCGGCCGCAGGGGCCGGGATTCGCAGCGGGCCGGTAGCTCCAAGGTGACGGACGGATGGGTGGGGGCGAAGACGCGGAAGCGGCAGGTGCCGTCGGGAAGGATGCGGGCTCCGGGTTCCATCCTCCCAAAGAACGTTTTGGGAAGGGTTGCCGGAAGGATCAGTTGGATTCCATCAGATGAACCGCTCGAACTCCCGGCGGAGCTGCGGCAGCGGGGCCGCGCCGGTGAGGCGGTGGACCTCGCGCCCGCCCTTGAAGAGGATGAGCGTGGGGATGCCGGTGATGCGGTACTTGGCCGCCAGTTCCTGCTTGGCGTCGGTGTTCACCTTGACCACGGTGATCCGGCCCTTCCATTCCCGGGCCAGCTCGGCCACCACCGGGGAGAGCCTCTTGCAGGGTCCGCACCATTCGGCCCAGAAATCGACCAGGACGGGCAGCTTGTGGGTGCTGATCAAGGTCTCGAAATCGGATGGCAGGCTGGCTACGGTTTCTTCCATGGCATGCTCCTCGTGGGTCGCCACCTCGCAGGGTCGCTACCTTGAAAATAGCTGGCTGGCAAGCGATCCGGCCACTGTTTCCGCCGGCCATTCCCGATTCCGGTCCTCGGGATGCCCGTCGGCCCAGGACAGCGCCGAAACCAGGGGGATGCGCTCGGGCGCCCTCCCGAGCAGATCCCCGCAAACCCTGGAGAGTGCCTCGCCCGCCGGGTGGGAGAGGCCCAGCATGCGAATGGAGGGATGCGGGAAGGATCGGCAGAAGCCGGCCGGGGAGACGGCCAGGTGCTCGCGGCAGGCCAGGGGACGGCCGGGGTGGATGGAACAGGCTTCCCCGTCCAGGAACGGGCAGTCCAGGTAGAGGCCGAAGTAGCGCGCCGGTTCATGCATCAGCCAGGGATCCTCCGCGATCGCCCGCTGCAGGACCTCCAGGGCATCCCGGAAGCGGGCCTGGCGGGCCTCGGAGGCCTCCGGGGACAGCGCATCCAGGCTTTCCCGCAACGCGAACGCCTCGGCCGGGGTGACGGGGACCAGCTCCCGGCAGCAGGCGGCGCATCCTTTCCCGCAGGTAACCGGTTCCCGCCGGCGCACCGCCTCCTCTTCATCGCGCCGGGACAGCGCGTCGGACCAGGCCATGGCGAGGCGCGCCGCATCGGCCAGGGTCATGGCGCCTTGTGGGACGTGAAGGCCCCGGTCCGCGGCGATTCGCAGGGATTCGCGCATGAGGAAAATCTATCAATCTTGCCTCGGAGCCCCGAATGAATCGGGAACTCTACTGGACAGGCACCCCGAAAAGGATTGCTCCCTCTGCCGCAAACAATTAGATATGAGGTCGAATGCCTAGATCTCCTGGAGGACCCATGCGTTTCGCCATCCTGCCCATGCTTGCCCTGCTGCCCCTCGCCATCCAGCCGTCCGTGCAGGCCGCGGCCAAGGCCCAGCCCGTCGAATACAAGGAAGACACCGTCTCCCTGCAGGGCACCTTGGTCTCCGATCCGGCGACGAAGGCCCGCAAGCCCGGCATCGTCCTCTTCCCCGACTGGATGGGCGTGTCGGACTATTCCCGGAAGAAGGCCGAGGAAATCGCGAAGCTCGGCTACGTGGTGCTCGTGGCCGACGTGTACGGCAAGGGGAAGACGCCGACGAACGAGAAGGAGGCGGCGGCGTTCGCCGGGATCTACAAGTCCGATCGCGCCCTCATGCGCAAGCGCGCCCAGGCTGGCCTGACCCGCCTCAAGGCCGCTCCCGGAGTGGACACCTCCCGGTTGGCCGCCATGGGCTACTGCTTCGGCGGAACCGTGGCCCTGGAGCTGGGCCGCAGCGGCGCCGACCTGGACGGCATCGCCAGCGTGCACGGCAACCTGGACACCCCCGACCCGTCCCTGGCGAAGAACATCAAGGGCTCGGTGCTGGTCCTGCACGGCGCCGCCGATCCCTTCGTTCCCCCCGAGCAGGTCAAGAATTTCCAGGACGAGATGACCAACGCGGGCGTGGACTGGTACATGGAATCCTTCGGCGGCGCGGTGCATTCCTTCACCAAGCCGGAAGCCGGCAGCGATCCGTCCAAGGGGCAGGCCTACAACCCCAAGGCAGACGCGCGCGCCAGCGAGGCCCTGAAGGATTTCTACGCCGGCATCTTCGCGCCGGCCGCCAAGAAATAACCGGCAGGTAACCGCTCCCCGCCGCCGGCGCCGGCCTGTACGCTCGGCGTCGACCGCCTCCGGGGGGGCGCCGCGCCCCCTGCATCCGATTGCTACCTTTGCGCCCATGGACGACCTGCTGGCCGCGCGCTCCCAGATGGCGCTGTCCCTCGGCTTCCATATCGTCTTCGCTTCCATCGGCATCGCCATGCCCTTCCTCATGGCCGCCTCCCACTGGCTCTGGCTGCGAACCGGCAAGCCGGTGTATCTCGACCTGACCAAGGCCTGGTCCCGGGGAGTGGCCATCTTCTTCGCCACCGGCGCGGTGTCGGGCACCGCCCTGTCCTTCGAGCTGGGCCTGCTCTGGCCCGGCTTCATGGAGCATGCCGGGCCCATCATCGGCATGCCCTTCTCGTGGGAGGGCACGGCCTTCTTCCTGGAGGCCATCGCCCTGGGGCTCTTCCTCTACGGCTGGAACCGCCTCACTCGCTGGGCGCATTGGTGGGTGGGGCTCGCGGTGGGCGTCTCCGGCGTCCTGTCCGGCATCTTCGTGGTCTGCGCCAACGCCTGGATGAACAGCCCCGCCGGCTTCGACTGGGTGGACGGCCGCGCCGTGAATATCGATCCGGTGAAGGCCATGTTCAACCCCGCCTGGTGGAGCCAGGGGCTGCACATGACCGTGGCCGCCTTCGAGGCGACGGGCTTCGCGGTGGCCGGCATCCATGCCCTGCTGCTGCTCCGCCGGCCCGGCAGCGAATTCCACCGGAAGGCCCTGATCCTCTCGCTGATGATGGGATCCCTGGCTGCGCTCGCCCAGCCTCTGTCCGGGGACGTCCTGGCCAAGGGCACCGCGGAGCGGCAGCCCCTCAAGCTGGCCGCCTTCGAAAGCCATTTCCGCACGGAGAAGGCGGCGCCGCTCGTCCTCGGAGGCATCCCCGACGTCGAGAACGACACGGTGCGCCATGCCCTGAAGATCCCCGGCGCGCTCAGCTTCCTGGCCCATGGCGATTTCAGCGCCGAGGTGAAGGGCCTCGAGGAATTCCCCCGGGAGCTCTGGCCGCCGGTGGCGCCGGTGCATTTCGCCTTCCAGATCATGGTGGGCTGCGGCATGGCCCTGGCGGCCCTGGGAGTCGTGTTCCTGTTCCTGGCGGCGCGGCGGCGGACCGCGTTGGCGGATAAGCGCTTCCTCTGGCCCGTGGTCCTGGCCACGCCCCTCGGCTTCATCGCCCTCGAAGCCGGCTGGGTGGTCACCGAGGTGGGCCGGCAGCCCTGGATCATCTACGGCATAATGAAAACCGCGGACGCGGTCACGCCCATGCCGGGCCTGGCCGCGCCTTTCCTGGTGTTCACGGCCGTCTACCTGTTCCTGTCGGTCACCGTGGCCTGGCTGATGCTGCGCCATATCCGCGCGGTGGATCGGGACTACCCTTCGGCACGCCCCGCCGCGGCGCCCATCGCGAAGGCGGATGCCGGTGCCTGATTCCCTGCACGGATCCCTGCCTTCGGGCCATCCCGCCATGCTCTGGGTGGTGATCCTGTTCCTGGGCCTGTCGCTCCTCCTCTATTGCCTCTTCGCCGGCGCCGATTTCGGTGCCGGGGTGCTCGAACTCTTCCTGGGCCGCGAGGACCGGCATGCGAAGCGGCAGGTGATCGAGAAGGCGCTGGGCCCGGTCTGGGAGGCCAACCACATCTGGCTCATCCTGGTGGTGGTCATCCTGTTCAACGGCTTCCCGGCCGTATATGGCAGGGTCTCCATCCACCTGCACCTGCCCCTCACGGCCATGCTCCTCGGGATCATCGCCCGGGGATGCTCCTACACCTTCAAGCATTATGATGCCGTGAAGGGCCGCTCCCAGAAGGCCTATACCTTCTTCTTCGTCACGTCCAGCCTCTGGACCCCGTTCTGCCTTGGCGTCGTGACCGGCGCCCTGGTGCCGGGCGGGCTCGACCCGGCCGCAACGGGATACTGGGAGGGATACGTATCCCCCTGGTTACGGCCCTTCCCACTGGCACTCGGGGCATTCACCGTGTGCCTGTTCAGCTTCCTGGCGGCGGTGTACCTGGTGGGCGAGACCCGGGACGCGGGGCTCCGGAGGACCTTCAGCCGGCGGGCCTATGCCTTCAGCGGAGCCTCGATACTGGCCGGGGGCGTGGTATTCCTGGCCGCGGCGCGGGAGGGCATCCCCCTGATCGGGCGCTTCCTGGACTCCCGGGCGGCGACGGCCTGCATGGTCCTGGCCACCCTGCTCATCCCCGCGGTCTGGGCCGCCGTGTGGGCGGGGCGGAATTGGACCGCGCGCCTGCTGGCGGGAGCCCAGGTGGCTCTGATCCTGCTGGGCTGGTTCCGCGTCCAGTTCCCGGTGCTGGTGCGCCTGGCCGACGGCCGCGACCTCACCTTCTTCAACTCCCACGCGCCGGAGGCCACGCTGACCCAGCTGGGCCTGGCCCTGCTTTTCGGATCGGCGCTGATCCTCCCCGCGCTGTACTACCTGCTGCGGGTTTTCAAGCTGGAGGGGAAGTGATGAGGCGGGCGCGGCATCAGCCGCACCCGCCCGGACGGGTTCCCGGAACGGGCTCCTCTTACTCTGCGGACCCGGCGACTTCCAACGCCGTCCCCGGGGTTTCCGGCTCAGGCCCGATATACCCCTTCGCGATGACCACGTCGTCCATGTAGATCCGCGAAGGCTGGCTGGGGTTGGGGCAGGAATTGCCCCTGGCGCTGTTGGAGTACCATCCGCCCACGCGCACGGTGTTCAGCTTGACGCCGGTTCCGAAGTTC
>CBILQL010000218.1:0-7819 GCA_966238865.1 uncultured bacterium | reverse complement strand
CGCGACCAAGCTGCTTCTCAACCTGGCGCTAATCGCGGTCGATGCGCTGGTCCGCGGCGGGCGGCTCGACATCGGCGTGGAGAAGAACAGTGGCGTCGAAATCGCGATCCGTGCCGAAGGGCCGAGGATCGCCCTCGACGACTCCATCCGCGGGGCCATCCAGCTCGGCCAGGTGGCCCACGAGCTCCTCTTCGTGTTCTCCCGCGTCTTCGCCTGCGTGGGGCTGCGCGAGCTGGTGACGGTCATGTCCACCATGGACGCGGCCCGCGGGCTCCCGGTCGTGCACGTCAACTTCGTCGGCTACGACGAGCAGAGCCACCGGCGCGGCCCCTCCTCCAAGTTCGCGCACTTCTCCCTGCGCGGCATCGACAACTGCATCAAGCGCATCTGGACCGCCGCCCACATGTCCTCCCGGCGCGACTACGACGTGTGGATCTACTCCGACCATGGCCAGGAGCACACCGTCCCCTATCCCAAGGAGCAGAAGCGCAGCCTCGAGGAAGGCGTGGCCGAGGCCCTGGGGATGGAGGTGGGAGGGCGCAAGGGGAGGGTGCGGCCGGCCATGCGCAGCCAGCACTACGCCGGAAACCGCCTGGAGGAGCTCCTGCTGCGGCGCACGGGCACGCGCTCGGAGAGGGACGACGGCCGGGGCGAACGCATCGCCCTGCTGGGGAAGGCCTTCCCCTCGCCGATCGAGCCCGGCCGCCCCGATGCGGACGCCGCCGCGCGCGCCGCCATGCCGGGCGGGGCGTCGGCCTTCGTGGTGGCCCTGGGGCCGCTGGGCCACATCTACCTGGACCGCCGGCCGGAGGGCGACGGCATGGAGATCATGGCCCGCCGCCTGGTGGAGAAGGCGGCCGTCCCCATGGTGATACTCGCCGACGGGCCCGGGAAGGCCCGCGTCTACACCGCCGACGGCCGCTTCGACCTGCCCGATGACGCGGTCGACGTGCTCGGCGCCCGCCACCCCTTCCTGGAGGAGTGCGCCCGCGATCTCGTCGCCGTGGCGCACCATCCCGAGGCCGGCGACTTCGTCATCTGCGGCTGGCGGACCCGCGGCCGTCCCGTCTCCTTCGTCGTCGAGAACGGCGGGCACGGCGGCTGCGGCTCCGAGGAGACCCACGCCTTCGGCATCTTCCCCGGGAACGCGCCCCTGCCGAACCACCTCCGCTACTACCGCCACTCCGACGTGCGCGAGGCGGCGCTGCGCCTGCGGGGCAGCAAGTCCGCGGCCATGGACTACCACCGCCGCTCGCGCCCCTCCGAGCGGACCCTGCGGGTGATGACCTACAACGTCCACGGCTGCGGCGGCATGGACGGCAAGGTCTCGCCGGCCCGCATCGCCCGGGTCATCGCCCATTACGAGCCCGACGTGGTGGCGCTGCAGGAATGCTACGGGGCGGAGAAGGGCGAGCAGATGCGCGCCATCGCCGCCGAGCTCAAGGCCGCCTACCATTTCCCGTCCGACCTGCACATGGAGCAGGACGACTACGGCAACGCGCTCCTCAGCGTGCATCCCATGCGCCTGGTGAAGGCGGGCCTGCTGCCCACCTTGCCGCCGGGCCGGCGCATCGAATCGCGGGGCGCGCAATGGGTGTCGCTCTCCGTGTACGGCACCGACGTGCAGGTCGTCAACACCCACCTGGGCCTCTATTCCCTGGAACGCCAGCGGCAGGCGGAGGCCCTGATGGGGGAGGAATGGCTGGGCGGCATGCGGCGGGGTCCCTGCGTCCTGCTCGGCGACTTCAACGCCTTCCCGTCCTCGTCGTGCTACCGGATAATCTCCGCGCGGATGTACGAGGCCCAGGACAGCCTGGCGGGCCACGTGCCGCGCAACACCTTCTGGGGCCGCTACCCGGTGAGCCGCATCGACCACATCTTCTGCTCCCCGGAGCTCAAGACCCTGGAGGTCGAAATCCCCCGCACCCATCTCACGCGCCTGGCCTCGGACCACCTGCCGCTCATCGCGGAATTGGGCGTGGCCGGGGAGGCGGAGGCGGCACAGGGGGACGCGGGGAGCGGGTCGAAGGACCAGGCGGCGTTGAGTCTATAGGCTGTGAAAATACGGAAAGCGCAGTAGGCAGGCCGGGTTTTTCGTTTTTCGTTGGGGATGTCCCAGGGGTGCTTTCATACGCATGTCCCAGGTCCATCAGGACCATAGCGCCCCTCCCAACGAAAACGAAAAACGAAAAACAAAAAAACTCTTCCTCCCGGAAAACCTCTTCCCCTTTTTCACGCCTCCCGCCGCTGTCCGTCCCCTTTGCTACCTTCTTCCCGATGACCGCCTCCCAGCGCCTCGACACCGCCCTCGCCACCCAGTTCCTCGGCAACACGCTCCGGGACTACCTGGTCTGCGCCGTCGCGGTCGTCATCGGGCTGGCCCTGGTGAAGGTGTTCCAGGTCCTCATCGTGCGCCGGCTGCGGAAGTGGTTCGAGTCCACCCCGACCACGTGGGACGACCTGCTGGTCTCGACGGTGGAGAGCAACGCCGTGCCCGCCCTCTACCTGGTGGTGGTATGGCTCGGCCTGCGGGACCTGGAGATGAGCGGCGCCATCAGGAAGGGGGGCCACATGGTTGTGGCCCTGGCGGTGACGGTGCTGTCCCTGCGCATCCTCCTGGCCCTCGCCAACCAGGGCATCCGCGCCTACTGGACGCGCCACGCCGGGGAGAAGACCGAGGCCAAGGAGAAGGGCATCCAGGGCATCATCACTTTGGCCAGGTTCCTGATCATCCTCCTGGCCGTGATCCTGCTCCTCGACAACCTGGGCTTCAGGATCTCCGCCTTCGTGGCGGGCCTCGGGGTCACCGGCATCGCCGTGGCCCTGGCGGCCCAGACCATCCTCGGCGACCTGTTCGGGTATTTCGTCATCTTCTTCGATCAGCCTTTCGAGGTCGGCCACACCATCAAGGTCGGCGACGTGACCGGCGAGGTGGAGCATATCGGGCTCAAGACCACCCGGCTGCGGGCCGGGGACGGCGAGCAGATCATCTTCTCCAACAAGCACCTCACCGAGAACCGCATCCAGAACTTCAAGCGCCTCACCTTCCGGCGCACCGTCTTCACCTTCGAGGTGGCCCGCGACACGCCTCCCGACGTCCTGCGCGGCATCCCGGAGCGCGTCCGGGCGATGCTGGGGGGCATCCCCGACGTGACCTTCGAGCGTGCGCATCTCGTCGCCATCGGGGAGGCGGGTCCCCGCTTCGAGGTGTCTTACAAAGTGCAGAGCGCCGACTTCACGAGGCACATGGACGTGCGGCAGGCGCTCAACCTGGATCTTTACACTTTTTTCCAAAACGACGGCATCCGCCTGGCCATCCCCGCACGACTTGTGCGCATCCGGGGCGCGGAACGGGGATCCGTCGCGCGCGCTCCGGGCAACGATTCGGAAAATCCGCCCCCGCCATCGCGCTGATCTCCCGCTTACCAGCCAAAAAGATTTAAAATTCGGCCGGGGGGGGTAACATCCCTCCGCCGGAAGGGAGCCCATGGATCTGCTCACCCATATCCAGAACGTCTGGCTGATGGCGTGCACCGCCCTCGTGTTCTTCATGCAGGCGGGCTTCTGCTGCCTGGAGGCCGGATCGGTCCGCTCCAAGAACAGCATCAACGTGGCCCTCAAGAACGTCATCGACTTCCTCGTGGCCACCATGTGCTTCTACGTCATCGGCTACAGCCTCATGTACGGCGCGACGCGGAACGGCCTCGTGGGCGCGCCGAATTTCATCCTGCGCGGAATCGGGTCCCAGGAGACCTTCGTCTTCCTCTACCAGCTCGTCTTCTGCGGTACCGCGGCCACCATCGTGTCGGGCGCGATGGCCGAGCGGCTGCGCTTCCTGCCCTACGTCCTCGGCTCCGCCGGCCTTTCCCTGCTCATCTACCCCGTATACGGCCACTGGGTCTGGAACGGCGACGGCATGCTGAACAAGCTGGGCTTCCACGACTTCGCCGGCTCCTCGGTGGTGCACATGGTGGGAGGGCTCGTGGCCCTGGCCGGCGTCCACAAGCTGGGCGCGCGCAAGGGCCGCTTCGACGCCCAGGGCAGGCCGAAGGATTTCCCCGCCTCGGACGTGCCCATGGTCGCGCTCGGCACCTTCATCCTCTACTTCGGGTGGATCGGCTTCAACGGCGGGTCCGCGCCGTTCGGGGAGCAGACCGGCTTCATCATCCTCAACACCGTCCTGGCCGGCGCCTTCGGCGGACTCACCTGCCTGCTGGTGGGATGGGCCTTCCAGGGCGTGAGCGGCGCGGCCTCCATCATGAACGGCATCCTCGCGGGACTGGTGGCCATCACCGCCGGCGCCGACGTGGTCACTCCCGCGGCCTCGGTGCTCATCGGCGGCGCGGGAGGGCTGGCCTACATGGCCCTCGACCGGCTGCTGCTCAAGCTCAAGCTCGACGACGCCGTGGGCGCCGTGCCGGTGCACTTCGGGGCGGGGCTCTGCGGCATCCTCCTCACCGGCGTCTTCGCCGGGCAGGGATACCTGGACGCCACCGCGGCCCGCCTCGGGACGGACTTCGATCGCATGTCCCTGATGCGCGCCCAGCTCATCGGCGCGGGCGCCTGCATCCTGTGGACCTACCTCATCGCCGTCCTCCTGTGGGAGGTCACCAGCCGCATCTCGCCCCTGCGCGTGAGCGCCGACGAGGAGCTGGTGGGGCTCAACTACACCGAGCACCAGGTGGGCAATCCCGTGGACGACATCGTGGCCTACCTCAAGGACCGCGGCGAGGACCGGCAGGCCGCGGTGAAGCCGTACGACCTCGAGGGCGGCGAGCACGGCCGCCTGGTGGCGGCGGTGGAGGCCTGGGCCCTGCGCATCGAGAACGAGCGGGAGGAGATAGTCCGCATCCGCGGGTTCCTGGACAAGGACGCCGATCGCATGAACTCCCTCATCCAGCGCTGCCACGACGAGAACCGCCGGCAGGCCCAGCGCCTGGAGGCGGTGTCCGAGCGCGTGTCCCGCGTGGGCGCGGATCTGCGCACGCGGGCCCTGCACGGGGCCGCCCCCTCGCCTCTCGCCGCCGACGTCCTCGAAACGGTCTCCGAGAAGCTCGCGGAGATGCGGGCGGCCGGGGACGAGATGGCCTGGCATTGGGACCAGCTCCGCACCCTGGGCTTCTCCCTGCTGCGCACCACCCAGGGCGCCGGACAGGCGAAGGCGGCCGGCCTCCAGGGGGCCGCATGACCGCCTTGATCGGGAAGGTGCTGGGACGCTGCCACCTGGAGTCGGTGCTGGGCGAGGGGGCCATGGCCTCCGTGTACAAGGGCACCCACCAGACCCTGGGCATCCCGGTGGCCGTGAAGGTGCTGCGCACCGACGCCTCGCTGCACCGGAACATGCAGAACGCCTCCTTCCGGGATCGCTTCCGGCGGGAGGCCCAGCTCGCCGCCCGCATCGGGCACGACGGCATCGTGCGCGTGCTCGATTTCGGCGAGGACCTGGGGGTCCTCTACCTCGTGATGGAGTTCGTGGACGGCTACACCCTGCAGGAATACCTGCGGCGCACGCGCTCCGTGAGCGAGGAGGCGGCCCTCAACATCACCGCCTACCTGGCCGCCGCCATGCAGGCGGCCCATGCCCAGAACGTCATCCACCGCGACCTCAAGCCCGCCAACGTGCTCGTCACCCCGGACGGCTGGATCAAGATCGCGGACCTGGGGCTCGCGAAGGAGATCGGCCAGAACAACATGACCAACGCCGACACCATCGTCGGCACGCCCAGCTACATGGCCCCGGAGTCGTTCATCGCCGGCAAGGAGCCCGGCCCGGCGGCGGACATCTACTCCATCGGCATCATGCTCTACGAGATGGTGGCCGGCCGGCCCCCCTTCGGCGGGACCTTGAACCAGGTGATTTCGGGCCACCTGCACGTCGAGCCGTCCTACCTCATCGATCCGCAAGGCGCGGCCACCATGATGCCGTCTGGCCTCGCCAATCTGCTCCGGACGCTCCTGGCGAAGAAGCCCGAGGCGCGGCCGAAGAGCTGCGCGGAGGTGGTGCGCCTCTGCCAGGCGCGCATCGCCGAGCTCAAGGGCGGCGCGCCCCAGGCCGTGGGCGGCCCGCGGCGGGGCCAGGAAGGCAGCCAGGAGAGCAGCACCTTCCGGCGGCTCACCCAGTTCATGGAAAGGAACCTGGGCGGCGCCAGCAGCGAATACCAGGGCATGAAGGTGATGCATACCACCTCCCGCGAGCGCGTGGTGGTCTGGATCCTCCTTATCCTGTTCATTTCCGGCTTCATCGCCTCCTATCTCTACCTGAAGTGACGGCCCGGCCCGGAAGGGCCGCCCGGAACCTTCCTTTCCGGCCGGCCGGCGCCGGCCGCCCCGGATCACCCTGTTTGCCCCGGTCCCGATTAGATATTTTACAGGTCCCGGCTCCGCGCATGCGCGGCCGCAACCGGGGGTCGCCCGGGGGGCGGGCCAGGTATCATCCGGGAGGCGTCCCGGGAGGACCGATGCAGAAGAAATCAGGCAGGAAATCCTCCGGCGGCCGGACAACCGGAAGCACCGGCAAGGGGACCGTTGGCAGCACCGGCAAGGCCGGCAGCACCCGCAAGTCGTCCGGCGCATCCAAGGCGTCCGCATCCAAGGCGTCCAAGGGCGCGAAGGCGGGTAAGACCGCGAAGTCGGCCAAGGCCGGCAAGCCCGTCCGGGCCGCCAAGGGTTCGGTTCCCGCAAAGGCAGGCAAAGCCGCAAAGCCCGGTCCGGCGGTAAAAGCCGTCGCCAAGGCCAAATCCAAAACCGCCAATGCCGCCCCCGTCAAACCGGCCTCCAAGACCCCCGCGAAACCGGCGGCCAAGACCTCTGCAATACCGGCCACTAAGGCTCCAGCCAAGACATCCGGCAAGCCCCCGGCAGACGGCATGCCCCACATCCTGTCCCTGCCCGAGGAGATGATCGCCGCGGTCGCGCCCCGGGCCGTCGCGCCGGCCGTGGAAAGCATGCCCGACGAGGACGAAGGCGCCCTGCGGAACGTGATGGCCAGCCTCACCTCCATCTTCGGCGGCAAGGACTTCATGTCCGACGCCGAACTCGACGCCCTGCTGGACAGCAAGATGGCCAGCGGGGAAATCCCCCCCTCGGCGGCCCTCGATCCCCTGGACGAGGCCCAGAGCCTCATCTACGAAGCCTGGAACTCCGAGGGGCTCCAGCGCGTGCGCCTCGCCCGGCGGGCCTTGGAAACCTGTCCCGATTGCGCCGACGCCTATGTCATCCTGGCGGAGGAGGACGCGCGCGATCGCAAGCAGTCCCTGGAGCTGTACCGCCAAGGCGTGCAGGCGGCCGAGCGCGCCCTGGATCCGGCCCTGTTCCGGCAGGCGGCCGGGAAATTCTGGGGGATCATGGAGACGCGCCCCTACATGCGAGCCCGGCTGGGCCTGGCCGAATGCCTGTGGGAGGCCGGGAGCAAGGAGGAGGCGCTGGGCCACCTGCGCGATTTGCTCCGGCTGAACCCCTCCGACAACCAGGGTGTGCGCTATATCCTGGCCCAGGTGCTGCTCGAAACCGGCGCCGAGGGCGAGCTCGGCGAGCTGCTGGAACGCTTCCGCGACGACGCCTCCCCGCAAATCCGGTATTCCCACGCCTTGTGGATGTTCCGCCGCGAAGGGCCCGGACGCAAGGCCGACGCCCTTCTGGAAGAGGCGGTGCGCTCCAATCCCCACGTCCCCGACTACCTGCTCAAGCGGAAAAAGCCGCCGAAGTCGGCCCCCAGGACGGCCGAGGCGGGGAGCGAGGAGGAGGCGGGCGCCTATGCGATGGGCGCGGTGGAAAGCTGGCAGAATACCCTGGGCGCCGTCGAATGGCTGGCCAGGACGGC
>CBILQL010000217.1:0-7855 GCA_966238865.1 uncultured bacterium | reverse complement strand
CACCTGCTTGTCGAGCTCGGAAGGGTCCAGCGTCTCCACCGCCCAGCCCAGGGCGCTTTCCAGGGCGGCGGCCGGCCGCTGCCCGTCGCGGCGCGGGATGTCCCCGGCGCGGGACCACACCACCTGGGAGGTGGGGACGTGGAGGAGGACCAGGGTATAGGCCTGCAATTCCTTCAGGGAGGCCAGGGTGCCGAAGAGCACGTATTCGACCTGCAGGGCGCTGCCCGCGTCGAAGGCGCATTGGAATTCCTTGCAGGGCCTGCCCGGATCGACGTTCGCCTCCCGCAGCCGCCGGGCGGTCGTGTCGCCCGGGAGGATGGCCCAATGGCCGCTCCGCCCGAGGCCCTTGCGCAGGTAGCCGGCGGCGGCTGGCCGGCCGGACTGGTAGCCCAGGTCGACGGGATCGAGCACGGCGACGGTGTGGACGGAGGATGCGGGGCCGCTTCCGGCCTTGCCGGGATCTGTCGCCGCCCGGGCGTCGCCCGGACCCGGGCAGAGGAGCCCGGCCACGAGGAGGAGGAAGGCCGGGAAGGGAGCCGGACCGCGGCGCGAGGGACCGCGCGATGCGGGCCCTTGGGACTGGGTCGGCCTTCGGAAAGGCCTGCGCGCGGCTGCGCCGGGGGCAAAAGGCATGGCGATGCTCCGGATGCGGGCTCTCCTGGGCGGGTTCGCGGTTCCAATAGAAAAAAAAATTTACCGCCGCCGGCGCAACCACCATTCCGCGCCGCTGCGCCGGGACGGGTAGGATGCGGGCCGCACCCCCCCCTTTCCTCCCGTCCCTCCATTTCCCTCACGATCCGACCGCGCCGGGCCCAAGTCCGAGGTCCGGCCGATCCGCGGTCCGTCCAATCCGTCCGGCGCACCGCCTAGGTAACTCATGGGATACCTCCGGGAGCGGATGCGGCCCGAGCGAAGGCGGCTGTCCGGCCGCCGGAGGGTCCGCCTCCTCCGCCCCTCCCGCCCCCGTCGCGACGGGGGCCGCGCATACGCGGATGGTAAACTGTAAATGACCTGTAAATGGCGAGAAAGGAAAAATCCCCGCCGCGGGCAGGACGCCATGCGAACCGCCCGGTAACCGCGGCTTATCAGGCCGGGGAAGGGTCCGCCTTCGGGAAAAATTCCTAGTTTCAATGGGCCATACCACCTCAGGGAGTCCCTCTTGTCCAAGGCCATAGGCTTCATCCTCCTCGCCGCCGTCCTCCTCGTCGGGGGCCGAATCGCGTACACCAAGCTCTCGCAGCCGAAGGCGCCCCAGGGCGCGCCGGCCGCCGCCAAGGCTCCCGGGACCCCCGGGGGCGCCCCGTCCCTGCCGGTAACCGGCCAGGTACTGCGGGCGGAGCGGCTCGAGAACGGCATCACCAGCTCCGGGACCGTGATCGCCAACGAGGAGGTCGAGATCCGCAGCGAGGTGCAGGGCAAGGTCGTCCGCATCGCCTTCAAGGAAGTGGCCCGCGTCAAGAAGGGCGACCTGCTGGTCAAGATCGACGACAGCGAGCTCCAGGCCCGGCTGCTGCAGGCCAAGTCGGCCGTGAAGCTGGCCACCGACAACGAGTTCCGCGCGCGCCGCCAGCTCGAGCTGGAGGCCGTGTCCCAGAAGGAATACGATCAGGCGCTCAACGAGCTGAACCGCGCCAAGGCAGAGGCCCAGCTCCTGCGGGCCCAGCTGGACAAGACCGAGCTGAGCGCGCCGTTCGGGGGCATCGTGGGCCTCAAGATGGTGAGCGAGGGCGCCTATGTGAATCCTTCCACCCTCATCACCACCCTGCAGGAGATCGATCCCGTCAAGCTCGACTTCTCCGTGCCGGGGAAATACGCCGGCTGGGTGAAGCCCGGCCAGGCAGTGGCCTTCACCGTCCAGGGTTCGGAGGCGCGCCACCAGGCCAAGGTGTACGCCGTCGATCCGCGCATCGATCCGTCCACCCGCACCCTGCGCCTGCGCGCCGTGAGCCCCAACCCCCAGGGAGCCCTGCTCCCGGGCGCCTTCGCCACCCTGCACATCCCCCTGGAAGCGGTGGAGTCGGCCCTGATGGTCCCGGCCCAGGCCGTCTCCGTGGACGCCCGCGGGGCCAAGGTGTTCGTCTACAAGGCCGGCAAGGCCGAGATCCGGCCCGTGCAGGCCGGGCTGCGCACAGACTCCTCCGTCCAGATCACCGGCGGCCTCGCCCCCGGCGATACCGTCATCGTGGGCGGAGCCGTGACCATACGCCCCGGGGCGCCGGTGACGCTCACCCGGGTCGAGTGAAGGGATCCCCTCCGCCATGAGCCTTTCGTCCACCAGCATCCGCCGCCCCGTCCTCGCGACGGTGATGTCCATCCTCATCACCGTCTTCGGCTTCATCGGCTACTCCTTCCTCGGCGTGCGCGAGTTCCCGGCCGTGGATCCGCCCGTCATCACCGTGTCCACCACCTATCCCGGCGCCAGCGCCGACATCATCGAGTCCCAGATCACCGAGCCGCTGGAGGAGTCGGTCAACGGCATCGCCGGCATCCGCTCCATCACCTCGACGAGCCGCGAGCCGGTGAGCACCATCTCGGTGGAGTTCGACCTGGACGTGGACCTGGACGACGCCGCCAACGACGTGCGCGACCGCGTCTCCCGCGCCGTCCGCAACCTCCCCGCCGACGCCGATCCCCCGTCGGTGTCCAAGGCCGACGCCAACTCCTTCCCCATCATCATGCTCACCGTGCAGAGCGACGAGCGGGACATCCTGGGGGTCACCGCCGTGGGCACGCGCCTCAAGGAGCGGCTCCAGACCATCCCCGGGGTGGGCGAGGTGCGCATCTGGGGCGAGAAGAAGTACGCCATGCGCCTGTGGATGGATCCGGAGAAGCTGGCCGCCTACGGGCTCACCGTGCTCGACGTGCGCAACGCCCTCACCGCCGAGAACGTGGAGCTGCCCTCGGGCCGCATCGAGGGGCAGTCGGCGGAGCTGACGGTGAAGACCATGGGCCTGCTCCGCACCCCCGAGGACTTCAACAACCTCATCGTCAGCGCCGCCGGGCAGGGCGGGCGCGTGGTGCGCTTCCGCGACGTGGGCCGCGCGGTGCTGGGCGCCGAGAACGAGCGGACCATCCTCAAGAACAACGGCATCCCCATGATCGGCGTGGCCATCACCGCCCAGCCGGGCGCCAACAACCTCTCCATCGCGGAGGAATTCTACAAGCGCCTGGCCGTGATCGAGAAGGAGATGCCCAAGGACATCAAGCTGAAGGTGGGCTTCGATTCCACCCGCTTCATCAAGCGGTCCATCCTGGAGGTGCAGGAGACGGTCTTCATCGCCTTCGGGCTGGTGGTGCTCATCATCTTCCTCTTCCTGCGCGACTGGCGGACCACGCTCATCCCGGTCATGGCCATCCCGGTGTCGCTCATCGGCTCCTTCTTCGTCATGTACCTGGCCGGCTTCACCATCAACGTGCTGACGCTGCTGGGGGTGGTCCTCGCCATCGGCCTGGTGGTCGACGACGCCATCGTGGTGCTGGAGAACATCTACGCCAAGATCGAGGCCGGCATGAACCCGACCCGGGCCGGCCACCAGGGCGCGGCCGAGATCTTCTTCGCCGTGGTCTCCACCACCCTGGTGCTGGGGGTGGTCTTCCTCCCCATCATCTTCCTCGAGGGCTTCACCGGCCGGCTCTTCCGCGAGTTCGGCGTGGTGGTGGCGGGGTCGGTGTTCATCTCCGCCTTCGTCTCCCTGACCCTCACCCCGATGATGGCCACCCGCATCCTCAAGCACCGGGAGAAGCCGGGGCGCTTCTACGCCCGCACCGAGCCCTTCTTCCAGGGCATGCAGGACGGCTACCGCCGCTCCCTGGACTCCTTCCTGCGGAAGCGCTGGCTGGCCTTCCCCGTCCTCCTCGCCACCCTCGCGCTCGCCTTCTGGATGAGCCGGCTGCTGAAGCAGGAGCTGGCGCCTCTCGAGGACCGCAGCGGCGTCACCGTTCGCGCCGAGGTGCAGGAGGGCGCCACCTTCGAATACACCGACGCCTTCATGGACAGCCTCATCGGCATCGTGACCGCCGAGGTTCCCGAGGCCGAGGTGCGCCTGTCGGTCACTTCGCCCGGCTTCGCGGCCTCGGCGGCGGTCAACTCCGGGCTCATCCGCCTCTTCCTCAAGGAGCCGCAGGACCGCGAGCGCAGCCAGCAGGAGATCGCCGCCGCCCTCACGGCCAAGGTGCGCGGCATGACCAACGCCCGCGCCTTCGTCATCCAGGACCCCACCATCCAGTCCGGGGCCCGGGGCGGGCTGGACGTGCAGATGGTGGTGCAGGCCCCGAACTTCGGGAAGCTCAAGGAATACCTCCCCAAGCTGCTGGAGGAGGCCCGCAAGGATCCCACCTTCACCATCTTCAACGAGGACATCAAGTTCAACCGGCCGGAGCTGCGCGTGGACATCGACCGCGACCGGATGCGCAGCCTGGGCGTCTCGGTGATGGACGTGGCCCAGGCGCTGCAGCTCGCCTTCAGCGGCCTGCGCTTCGACTACTTCATCAAGGAGGGCCGGCAGTACCAGGTCATCGGCCAGGTGGACCGCGAGTTCCGCAACGAGCCCGCCGACCTGCGCAACGTGAAGGTCAAGAACCAGGCGGGCGAGCTCATCAGCATGGACAACCTCGTCACCTACAGCGAGCAGATCAACCCGCCGCAGCTGTTCCGGTTCAACCGCTACGTCAGCGCCACCGTGTCCGCGGGGCTGGCCCCGGGCATGACCATCGCCGACGGCGTGAAGGCCATGCGGGGCGCGGCCGCGAAGACGCTGGATCCGTCCTTCAGCACGGCGCTCATCGGCCAGAGCCGCGATCACGAGGAGGCCGCGGGGGGCCTCCTCTTCGCCATGGCCCTGGCCGTGGTCCTCGTCTACCTGGTGCTGTCGGCCCAGTTCGAGAGCTTCCGCGATCCCCTGATCGTGATGTTCACCGTGCCCCTGGCCCTGTGCGGCGCCCTGCTCTCCCTGTGGTACTTCGGGCAGACCCTGAACATCTTCAGCCAGATCGGCATCATCATGCTCGTCGGCCTCGTGACCAAGAACGGCATCCTCATCGTCGAGTTCACCAACCAGCGGCGGCGGCAGGGCCTTTCCATCGGCGAGGCGGTGCGCGACGCCTCGGCGGCCCGCTTCCGGCCCATCGTCATGACCACCTTGTCCACCGCGCTGGGGGCGCTGCCCATCGCCGTGGCCTTCGGGGCCGCCTCCAAGAGCCGCATGCCCATGGGCATCGCCGTGATCGGCGGCCTGCTCTTCTCCCTGGTGCTCACCCTCTACGTGGTGCCCGCCATGTATACTTTCCTGGCCAAGAAAGGCGACCTGCCTCCCGAGCCGGGGGCCGGGGAGCCCGGCCTGGAGGAGCCCGTCCGGGAGCATGGGGTGCTGACGGGACATTGAGGGAACGCGGATGCGGGGGCGACGCCGTCCCGCCGCTCCCGCCAACCTCGCGTTTCAGGCCGCGTTCGCCGTTCCGGACCGCCCGTGAGCGGATCGGCCCAAGAGCAAAAAGGGGGCCGCCCGGCCGCGGGGAAACTGCCATGAAAACCGATGCTTGCCAGTCCGGGAAAGGAAAGGGAGTTTAGTAGGCATGTCGGCGGAAACGACTCTCGGGAAGATCAATCACGGAACGGGAGGCTGAATCGTGAGCGAGATGGAAGAGGCCCTGGATAGAAACAGGATGTCCGAAGAGGCCGAGTCAAGCATCGGGGAAAGGATCCCGGCCGCGGAGCTCGGCAAGAAGGCCAAGGCGCAGCAGAAGCGCAAGGAGGCGAAGACAGGCAACGAGCGTTCCCTGAAATTCCTCGGCGACGACGCCGGTCTGGCCGCCTATCTCAAGGAAATCAGCGGATCCACCAACCTGAGCCTCCCGGAGGAGGCGTCGCTGGCGGTGCGCATCCGCGGCGGCGACAAGGAGGCCCTGAACACGCTGGTGCAGGCGAACCTCAAGTTCGTGGTGGCGGTGTGCCGCAACTACCAATACCAGGGGCTCCCCCTGGGCGACCTCATCAACGAGGGCAACCTCGGTCTCATCCGCGCCGCCAAGCGCTTCGACGAGACGATGAACTTCAAGTTCATCTCCTACGCGGTGTGGTGGATCCGGCAGGCCATCCTCTCGGCCCTGGCGGACCAGTCGCGGGTGATCAACATCCCGCCCAGCCGCGTGGGGACCATCCACAAGATGGGCAAGACCAGCGTGCGCCTGGAGCAGAAGCTGGGCCGCACCCCCACGGTGGGCGAGCTGGCCGAATCCATGGGCGTGGGAATCCACGAGATCCACGAGAGCCTGCAGCTCTCCGCCTCGCCCATGTCCCTGGACGCGCCGGTCAAGGACGGCGAGGACGGCCGGCTCGAGGACGTGCTCGAGGATCCCAACGTCGAGAGCCCGGATCGCAGCACCATGGCCTATTCGCTCCATGAGGAGATGAAGGACGTGCTGGGCACCCTCGATGAGCGCGAGGAGAAGGTGGTCCGCCTGTACTACGGCATCGGGCTGGAGACCACCTACACGCTGGAGGAGATCGCCCAGCGATTCAACCTGACGCGCGAGCGCGTGCGGCAGATCAAGGAGAAGGCCCTGAAGCGGCTCCGGCATCCTTCGCGGTTGCAGAAGCTGATGCGCTTCAAGGCCTGAAACGGGAACCACGAGAGCCTGGAGGGAACCCTGGATGAAGAGCTGACCACCATCCTGCTGGTGGACGACGACGAAAGCGTGAGGAACCTGGTGGTCGCGACCCTGAAGGGCCGCGGCTACCGGCTGCTCCTGGCCCGGGACAGCGACGAGGCCCTCCAGATCAGCGACTCGCAGGAGGGTCCGCTGCACCTGCTCATCGTCGACCAGGTGATGCCCCCCTTCATGAGCGGACCCGAGCTGGCCGGCTGCATCCGCATGCTGAGGCCCGAGGTCAAGGTCCTGTACATCTCCGGCTACAGCGCCAGCGACGCCGTGGTGGACGAGCTCGGCGACGCGCGCGCCGATTTCCTGCCCAAGCCCTTCTCACCGGATCTCCTCCTCCGTAAGATCGGGAAGCTGGCGGGACAGGCGGTCCCGGACAACCCCGCCTAGGGGAGCCAGGGGCAGGGCCTTCCCGTCCAGCCGCCAGCGCGGGTCGGCGGACACGCCCAGGTGCGAAAGCAGGGTGGGCATGACGTCCGCCAGGCCCGCCGCCGCCAGCCGCCCGCCCGCCACCATCACATCCCCGGACACGATGAGCGGCACCCGCCGGCAGGCGGGGATGTCCTCGCCGTGATGCCGCAGGCTGCCCCCGTGATCGGTGGCCACCAGCACCAGCCAGGCCTCGTTTTCCCGTCCGGGGCGCGCCGCAAGGGCCGCGAGCACGCGTCCGGCGCGCTCGTCGGTGCGCCGGATGGCCGTCATGTAGGGCGGCGAGAAGCGGCTGAAGCCGTACCGGTGTCCGGCGAAGTCGGGCGCGTCGAAATGGAGGAAGAGCACGTCCGGATCGGGGCCGTCCCTGCCGGCCAGCAGGCGCTCGGCGGCGAGGGCCACCGAGTCGTCGTCGACATAGAAGCGGGAGACGTCGGCGTGGGTGGCCAGGCGGGCCAGGGGCTCCCAGGCGACGATGGAAGCCGTGACGCAGGCGGGGCGGGCCTCCTTGAGGCGGCGGAAGAGATGCGGGAACGCTTCCGGGTCGTGGCCGGCGAAGGTGTTGTCGATCACGCCGTGCTTGGGGCTCCAGGCGCCGGTGAGCAGGGACGTCCAGCCGGGACCGCTGCGGGTGACGCGATCGGCGTAGGCTTCCGGGGCGAAGGACCCGGCATGGGCCAGGCCCAGCAGATGGGGCGCGGCGGCGGCGCGGAAGGCGTCCGAGCGCAGGCCGTCGATGCCGATCACGAGGACCTTGGGGATGCGGCCG
>CBILQL010000216.1:0-7870 GCA_966238865.1 uncultured bacterium | reverse complement strand
CTGCCGCCGCGGCGGGGGCCGTCGCGGTCGCGGGAGCCGCGGTCGCGGGAGCCGCGGTCGCGGGAGCCGCGGGAGCGGAAGCCGCAGCAGTCGCCGGATCCTGGGCCGCCACGGAAGCCGCGGCTGTTCCGGCCGGAGTTTCCGCGTGGATGGCCATGGCCATAGCCGTGGCCGCGAGCGCGGCCACGAGGCCGGTCCTCGGGAAAGGGTGGTTGGACTTGGGATTCATCGCATACTCCTTCGAACGATTAGAAACTTGAAAGGGGACGGATAGACATCCGGAATCATTCCAGCTTGAACTCATAGGGCGCCCGGAAACGCGCCGGCACCTTGCGTCCCCCGCGCATGGGGGGCTGGAACAGAGTCGCCCGGGCCGCCTTCAGCGCGGCCTGGTCTAGATCCGGCCCGGCGCTCTTCTCGACGGCGGCGGCGGTGATGGCCCCGGAGGTGTCGATGGTGATGAGCACCAGCACGGTGCCTTCCAGGCCGCGTTCCACGGCGCGATCGGGATAGGCGGGCATCTCGCCGCGCAGGATGCGCGGGACCTGGTCCACGAAGATGGGGGCGGGAGGCAGGGGCGGCGGCGGCGGGACCGTCAAGGGCTCCGGTTCCTGCATGATGGTATTGCCGGCGGCCACGGCCAGGTCGCCGGTCGCGGAAAGATCGGCCTCCTCCAGCCCGAACTGGGGCGGCGGCGGCGGCTCGGGCGGCTCCACCTTGGGCGGTGGAGGCGCCGGCATTGGAGGGGGAGTAGGGGGCTCGGGAGGCGGCGGAGGCGGAGGCGGGGGAGGGGGTTCCTCCTCCAGGACGAAGATGTCGTCCCCGGCGGCTTCCGCCGACGACGGCTGCGGCCACAGCGCTCCGGCCAGGATGCCTGCGGCCACCAGGCCGGCGATCAGGGCGGAGAGGCCGCGCCCCTTGAGGAGATGGGCTTCCTGGGCCTCCGGCAGGACGAAAGTCGCGGACTCGAAGCGCTCGGCCAATGGGCGGCGCCGGCGGCGCGGCAGCCCGCGTCTTCCCGGACGGATGGGCCGGGAGGGACGTTCCATGGTCATCATTCCGACCTCGCCACCTTGAGGGCGTACTTGCGGACCCCGGCGCCCCGCACCCAGTCCAGGAGGCGCGTCACGTCTTCATAGAGCAGGCGGCGATCCGCGGCGATGAGCACCTGGTGGGTGGAATCGGCGGCCACCTTCTCCCGCAGCACGACGGCGATGGACGCGGAATCCGTCTCCCGGCCGTCCAGGTAGACGTGTCCGGTGGAATCCATGGCGAGGCCCGTGGCCTTGGGGGCATTCTCGCCCGCGTTGGCGGCCTTCGGCACGCTCACCGGGATTTCCCGGTGGTCGAGCAGCGAGGAGGAGATCATGACCAGGATGAGGAGCACCAGGAACACGTCCACGAGGGGCGTGATGTTGATGGAGGTTATCCCATCCTCGTTCTCTTCCGCGGAAGCGGCCATCAGAAGGTTTCCCGGACGGCGGCCTGCAGGCTGCGGGCGAGGAGCAGGGCGCGGATTTCCCGGAGGGAATCCATCGCCTTGCGGATGCGGGCCTTGAGCAGGTTGTAGAGCACCACGGCGGGGATGGCCACCACCAGGCCCGCGGCGGTCGCGATGAGGGCGCCGGCGATCGCGGACATCACGTCCGCGCCGCCGCCGCCCTGCTCCGCCATGCGCCGGAAGGCGGCCAGGATGCCGAGCACGGTGCCGGTGAGGCCGAGGAAGGGGGCGTTGGCGCCGACTGTGCCGAGGAACTGGGCCCCGCGCTCGAGGAGGGCCCGCTCGCGGGCCTCCTGGGTCTCCAGCAGCTTCTCCAGGGCGTCGGCGCAGAGATGGGGGTTGGCCAGGCCTACGCGCGCCAGGCGATCCGCCGCGCCGGATTCCCCGCGGCCGGCGGCGGAGGCGGGCTGGGCGGGGGAGTCGTCGGCGAGGGCCTTCTCCAGGCGGTCGCGCCAGGGCTTCACTCCCGAGACGGCCAGGCCCACGGCCCGCCAGCGCAGGACGAAGACGGCGATACAGGCGGCGCCGAGGCCGATCAGCAACCCGAGGATGCCCTGCTCGACGGCACGCAGGAGGGAGTCGGAAATCAGGCGGCTCATGTCTTCGTCTCCGCGTTAATAATGAGATTCAATCTCAATCTCAAACGATACATTTCAAGGAGCGGGTTGGAAAGGCCCAAGGCGATAATCGGTTTCCTAAGCATCCTGTCACATCCCCGCGGAAACCGGGGCCTCCGGGCGGAATGCGCCGATCTCCATCAATTCGGCCAATTCCTGGATTTCGGACAGGCTCAGGACCAGGGTCCCGTTCCCGATAGCGTCCCGGAGGCGGATGCATTCCCCTCCCTGCAGTCGGGCGCGTGCCGGGCCGCACCCGGCGATCCGCCGGAAATGCTCGCGGAGCCTCAGGAACTCCCCCTGCCGCAGCACCAGGTAGGCGCCCATGAAATCGATGACGATGCGACGGAACTCCGGGCAATGGAAGATGCGGCCCCGGGGGGTCCTGCGCAGGCAGGGAAAGCCCCCGTCCCCTCCGCTCCCGGCTCCCGCCGCCTTCCAGTTTTCCATTCCGTCCGTTTCCCGCATCGCCGTCATAATTAGATTGAGATTCAGTCTTAATCTCGATATAATCTACTACCGGGTCCGCCTCCGTGGCAAGCGGGGACGGCTGTAATGCTCCTAAGCCCGTGGCCACGCCCGCGGCGGGGAGGCTTGCGGAGGAGATGGAAGCCGGGTGGAAGCGGAATCGCAACGTGAGCGGAAGTCCGGGGCCGCGGAGCGGGCCGGGCGCCTGCTCGCCCTGGTGGCGGAGCTGGGAAGCGTCTCCGCCGCCTGCCGGACGGGATCTGACGCCCGGGCGGCCCAATCGCGAGACGGATGCGGCGAGGGGGATGGGGGCCGCGGTGCGCGTCAATCCTCGGAGGCGGCCGCGGCCTTGCGGAGGCGATCCATGATCGCCAGTCCCAGGCCGGTTCCGGGCACGGGCTCGGCCAGGATGAGGTCGAGCCCGGCGCTGTCCAGGCGATGGAGGGCGGAGAACAGGTTCGCGGCCGCCTCCCGCAGGTCGCCGGAGGCGGACAGCGCCTCCGTCCTGGCGTAGCCCCGCGGATGGGCTGCATCGCGGAAGTCGAGCAGGCCCACGGACGCGCGAGCGTCAGAAGGAGCGGCCGGAGCGGCGCCGGACAGCAGCCGCAGGGGGGTGCGCGGAGCGTAGTGGCTGGGAAGCTGGCCCGGCGCCAGCGGCGCCGCGGCCGCCCCTTCCCTTCCCGGGGACGGCTCGCTTCCCCCGGCGGAGGCGGCCACCGAAACCGGGCCGATCACGGCCTCCAGCTCCTCGCGGGGCAGCCCGCCGGCCCGCAGTATCACCGGGGTTTCCTCTTCCGCCAGGGACAGGATGGTGGATTCCACGCCCACGGCGCAGGGCCCGCCGTCCAGGACGAGTTCGATCCCCGATTCGAAATGGGCGGCCACGTGGCCGGCCTCGGTGGGGCTCAGGCGGCCGAAAGGGTTGGCGCTGGGCGCGGCCACGGGGAACCCGGCGGCGCGCAGCAGCCCCAGGGCCACGGGATGGTCGGGCATGCGCACGGCCACGGTGGGAAGCCCCGAGGTGGCGAGATCGGGCACCGCGTCCGACCTGGGCAGCACCAGGGTCAGGGGGCCCGGCCAGAACCTCTCCATCAGGAGCCGGGCCCGGGAGCCGATGCGCGCGCAGAGCGGTTCCGCCCCGGACGGGTCGCCGACGTGGATGATGAGGGGATCGAAGAAGGGGCGCCGCTTGACCTCGAAGATGCGCGCCAAGGCGTCGGGCCGGAAGGCGTGGCCGCCCAGGCCGTATACGGTTTCGGTGGGGAATGCCACCAGGCCGCCCTGCGCCAGCCGCTCGGCGGCCAGGCGCAGGTTCCCGGGGAGGGGCTGGAGAACGGGAATCATCTCCAGAAATCAAAGAAAAAAACGGTCCGCCGGGGACCTCGGCCTACCTGGCCAGCAGGTTCCTGGCGATGTTCTCGGCGATGTTGTCGACCATGTCCTCGTCCATCTTGAAGTTCCCGTTCCGCACCAGCGCCTTGAGGCGCTCCACTTTCATGTGCTGGTCCTTCTCGTAGTCGGACTGGGTGCTGACGGGATTGGCATAGGACCCGCCGGCACGGGAAATCTCCACCTCGTCCACCGGGGCGGTGATGTCCCTGCGCACCTTGATCTCCTTCGGGTCCTTCTGGCTGAGGTCCCGGGTGCGGATGAGGTGCGCGACCTGATTGACGATATCGTTGGTGATCATGGTATACCTACCTGGTTCTGGCTATCGGCATCGTTAAGATGTCATAGTCTCCTTTCATCTCTTATCCTCTTTATCGTCAATTCTCAGGGTTGACTTTAACTTTTCCGCCCTGACGCCGCCGGAAAATCCTGCCGCGGACCCAGATGCGGCCGGAAAAGCTCCAGAAAACCAAGGGGAAACGCCAATACCGCAAGCCGCAATCGGCGGCCGGCGCTCAGGGAGCGGTATGGGATTTGTAGGCGGATTCGAGATCCTTGCGATCGAAGTCCCGGCCTTCCTTGAGGGCCAGGCCGGCCTTGAGGAGGTGGACGGCCAGATCCCGGCGCCCGCGGTCGTACCAGTACTTTCCGAGGAACTGCAGCGCCTGGATCTTCAGCATCTGGAAGTCCACGGGGACGAAGGTGCCGGACTCGCGCAGGCCCAGGAGGGCTTCGTACCAGGGACGCGCGCCGTCGGGGCGGCCCAGGGCCGCTTCGATCTGGGCCTTCACCAGCAGGGCCTCCGGGGACGGGGAGGGGCCGGAGGTCTCGGGATCGACGGCGGCGAGGGCCTCGGCGAGCCGTCCGAGGCCGGCCAGGGCGGCGGCTATCTTGGCCGGCGCGGCGGCGGCGATATGGGGGTTGGTCCCAGAGGCGCGGGCCGACTCGGCGGCCTTGCGGAACCAGCCGATCGCCTCCTCGCGGGCGCCCAGGTCCGCGCAGGCGTTGGCCAACGTGAAGTACACCACGGGGGAGAGGTCGCGGCCCTCGCGCACCTGGGCCTCGAGGATGGCCCGGTTGCGGACCTGCTTGGCCCGGGACAGGGCGGGATCGTTGTAGCCGGTGTGCAGGACCTTCACGCCGGTGTATTCCGCCGGGATGCCGGCGGCCTCCAGGGCGGGCAGGATCTGCTCGTGCACGGGATAGCGGAAGCGGAGGCCGGGGCGGTTGGGGAAGAGGCGGATCTGGTTGAACACCGATCCGGTGCGCCCCCCGTCGCCGCTGTTCTTGACCAGGAAACCGTAACCCCGGGGTTGCGTATCGGGATCGGCTTCCGCCAGGCGGCGGATGGCCAGCTTGTCCTCCTCCAGCAGGCGATCGTCGGCGTCGAGCCAGAGGATCCAGCGGCCCGTGGCGGCTTCCAGGGAGCGGTTGCGGGCCCGGCTGAAGTCCCCGTGCCAGGCGTCCTGGATGACCCGGGCGCCCCGGGCGCGGGCGGCCTCCTGGGTCCCGTCGGTGGAGCCGGTGTCGACCACGATGATCTCGTCCGCCATCCCGGCCGCGGAGTCGAGGCAGGCGGGCAGGTTGGCGATCTCGTCCTTGACGATC
Organism: uncultured bacterium; assembly: GCA_966238865.1. Lineage (GTDB taxonomy): Bacteria > Fibrobacterota > Fibrobacteria > UBA11236 > UBA11236 > CBILQL01. Next base: position 2,287 of record CBILQL010000216.1, on the reverse strand, counting down.
ATGCACAGGCTGAGGCGCGGTCGGGCGGGATCCGCCGCGGGCCGCGGCGGGGCGGGCGCAGCGGCAGGTGCGGTGGCGGGCGCGGTGGTGGAAGCAGTGGTGGTTGCAGGGGAGGCTGCAGGGGAGGCTGCAGGGGAGGCTGCAGGGGTGGCCGGTGCGGCGGCCCAGGCGGGAAAGGACCGGCCGGGCAGGCTGCGGCGCGCGATTTCCAGGGCTTCACCGTATTCCGCCTCGCGGCCCAGCCGGCGGAGCAGGGCCAGCCTGTCGCGGTGGGCGTCCGGCGAGGCGGCGGGGTTCAGGGCCACGGCGCGGGTGAAGCAGCGCAGGGCGGCCTCGGGATCGCCGAGGGCGTCCTCGCAGCGGCCCAGCAGGTGCCAGGACTCCACCACCTGCTCGTAGCGCTCGTGCAGCTTCCGGAGGACGGTCCTGGCCGCCTCCGCCTCGCCGCGGCGCGCGTGCAGGCTCGCCAGGTTGTAGGCGCTGTAGATCTGGATGAGATCGTACTGGTTGGTGGTGGTGGAGAAGGCCACCGGCATGGACAGCAGCTTGCGGAAGAGAGGTTCGGCCTCCCCGGCGCGGCCCATCTCCATCAGGCAGGCGGCCTTGTGGTACAAGGGCTCGTGCTTCTCGGGCTGCAGGGCGATGCCCTTGTCGAACCAGGCGATGGCCTCCTCCCGCCGCCCCAGTCCGTGGTAGCCGATGCCGATGCAGCAGGGCAGCTCGCGGAAGACGTCCTTGTTGATGGCCTCGCAGCCCGGGATCTCCATGGTGCGCTTGTACGCCTCGATGCCCTGCTCCCATTCCCCCAGGATGTAATGGGAGTCGCCGACGCTCATGGCGAGGGAAGGCTCCGCCTTGAGGCGCTCGGTCTCGGACTTGAGGATGTCCAGGTTGCGCCTGGCCTTCTTCAGCTTGAGGGCCGGATCCTCGTAGCCGGTGTGGTGGATGGCGGTCTCGGTGAAGAAGCAGTGCAGGCCCAGCTTGGCGATGCCGTAATGCAGCTGCTCGTGGATGCGGTAGCGGAAGCGGATGTCCGGATGGTTGGGGAACATGCGCACCTGCATGAAGCGCGCCCCCAGCGGCAGCCCGCCCTGGGTGTTGATGACCTGGAAGCCGAAGGCCCGGTCCAGCGGCGCCGTCTTGAGCTTGCGGAAGTTCGCGACCTGGTCCGGCGGGATGCGATCGTCGCCGTCCATCCACAGGACCCAGGAGCAGGTGGCCATCTCCAGGGAACGGTTGCGGGCCCAGGCGAAGTCGTCGCGCCATTCCCCCTGCTTCCACTTGACCCCCAGCTCCCGCAGGATGTCCTGGGTGCCGTCTGTGGACCCGGTGTCGTAGACGACGATCTCGTCGGCGATCGGGCGGAAGCTCCCGACCGCGTCGCGGATGTTCGCGGCCTCGTTCTTGACGATCATGGCCACGGTCAGGGTGCCCGGGGGATGGGGGAGGCGGAGTTCGCCGCTGATGGTGCCGAAGCGGGCGGCCAGCTCGTCGGGGCGCAGATCCTCGATGGAGCGGCCGGACCAGTCGTGGTCGGCCGCGGAACCGGAGCCGGCGCCGGGGCCGGGGGCGTCGGGGCGAGGCGCGCCGCCGGACTTGTTCTTCTTCTTCGAGGATTTGGACATGGGGGTGTCGGGCGCTCCTCTCATCCCTTCGCCAGAAGACCCTGGGCCTCGATCTGGCGCAGGAACTCGCGCACGGTCGGGGACGGATTCGGCATCGCCTTCAGATCCGCGTAGCACCGGGCGTACAGCCTATTATCGTTCACGAAGCCGGAAAAGTAAACCAGCACGGTGGGATCCTCGGGGAAGGCCGCCAGGGCGCGCCGGTAGGTCTCGTAGGCCGCGGCCGGGTCGGCGGCCTCCTGGGCCTTGCCGCGGAAGGCCTCGAGCGTCCCGGAGCGCAAGGCCAGGGCCGGGCGGGACTCGAGGCAGGCGAGCACGGCGCCTGCGCGGCCCGCGGCCAGCAGCACTTCCAGGCAGTCCTCCCAGAGCGCGAGGGGCGCCGAGGCGGGCAGGCGCCCGCGGGCGTAGGCTTCCAGGCCTTCCAGGTCGCCGGTGTCGCGGTAGTATTCGAAAGGCGCGCGCGCGTCCAGGGGCAGGTCACCGGATCCCTCCGCCAGCAGTTCGCCCAGCCAGGCCTTGGCATGCGGGGCCCGGGCGGCGCCATCGAGCTGTATCTCGCAGAGGAAGGCCGCGGCCAGGGCGTTGCGCCGCACGGTGGCGTTGTCGGTGGCGACCTTTCCGACGGCGACCGGGCGCGCCAGCAGGTCCCGGAAGCGATCGAG
>CBILQL010000215.1:0-7923 GCA_966238865.1 uncultured bacterium | reverse complement strand
CCAGCTCCGCTCCATCCCCTCCAGCACTGAGGCCGCCGCCAGGACGCACCGCACACGAGCGGCGGCGCCCTACACAGAGACCACCGCAGACGCCGACGAGATAGGACGGCGAACGGTGCTGGACCAGGACGAGGAGGCCGCCATCAAGCCCGTGAGCTGCCCGGGCCACATCCAGATCGTGCAGGCGAAGCGGGTCTCCCATCGCGACCTGCCCATCCGCCTGGCCGAGTTCGGCCTGGTGCACCGCGACGAGCAGAAGGGCGCCCTGCACGGCCTCCTCCGCCTGCGCCAGTTCACGCAGGACGACGGGCACATCTTCTGCCGCCCCGACCAGGCCCGGGACGAGGTGGAGCGCTTCTGCCGCTCCCTGCCCGCCTTCTACGCCGCCCTGGGATTCCCCGACCTGTCCCTGGCCTTCTCCACGCGTCCCGCCGATCGCGCCGGCGACGATTCCTCCTGGGACGCCTCGGAAGGCGCCCTGTGCGACGTGCTGGAGCGGCTGGGGTTGCCCCATCGCGTGCAGGCCGGCGAGGGGGCCTTCTACGGCCCCAAGCTCGAGTTCAGCCTCAAGGACAGGCAGGGGCGGGACTGGCAATGCGGGACGATCCAGTTCGATCTCGCCATGCCGGCCAGCTTCGGGCTGCGCTATTTCGACGCCGCCGGGGAGGCCCGGCCGATGGTGCTGCTGCACCGCGCCCTGTACGGATCCCTGGAGCGCTTCCTAGGCATCCTGCTCGAGCAGCACGGGCCTTTCCTGCCGCCCTGGCTGGCGCCGGTGCAGGCGCGCGTCCTGCCGGTGGCCGAGCGGCATGCGGCCGCGGCCCGCGGCCTGTGGGAGCGCCTCCGGATGGCGGGCCTGCGCGCGGAGCTGGCGGACCCGGACGAATCCCTGGGCCGCCGTTCCGCCGAGGCGCGCCAGGACGGCGTGCCGTTCACGGCCGTGATCGGGGACGAAGAGGCGGAAGCGGGCCGGGCGGCGGTCCAATATCGCGAGCCCCGCAACCGCGTGGCGCGCGTGTCGCTCGCCTGGGACGAAGCCGCGGAGTTCCTGGCCGCGCGTTGCGCGCGGCCGGAGGTCGCGTCTTCGCGGGTGTCCGAACGCTCCCCGGCGAGAGTCGGGGAGTGACGCCGGTCACATCCTTTCCCCCGGGATTTTCGTACCTTTGCAAAACAACAGGCGGGGAAGGTTCATGTCTTTCGATCCCAACGACGATCCCTTCAAAATCCGGAGGCCCTCAGCGCTCAAGGACCTGTTCCGCCGCGGCATCGGCGTGCGCCGCTCCCGTCCCGCGGCGAAGCCCGGGGCGGACTCGGGCCCCTCCGCCGAGCCGGAGCATGTGCCCATCCAGGAAGCCGAGCCCGCCGAGCCGCCGAAGGCCAAGGTCGTCCTGCGCAACCCCCGTTGGGAGGTCGAGGACGTGGGGTTCAACGAGGAGACGGAAATCTCCATCGAGGCGGACCTGCCCGCGGAGCATGCCCACAAGACCCGGGTCGCCTTCGAGCTCTTCGCGGTCACCCCGGACGGGCCCGAAAGCGTCTCCAAGGCCGAAGGCCAGATCAAGGACGGAAAGGCCACGGCCAGGATCCCCGTCTACATCCCCGAGTACAAGGACGAGGACTTCAACCTCCTCAGGAGGGTCGATTACTACTTCACCGCCAAGCATAGCGAGAGCGACCTCTTCAAGGACGAGAAGGCGGTCAAGACCGTCGACCACCTGGCCGCCAAGCTCCTGGAAGTCCACGTCCTGGACGCCGTCACCTTCGCCACGGACAAGAGCTTCCTGCGGACGTCCCAGGCGGCGCGGCTCAAGGCCCTGGGGCAGGCGGTGACCGACTGGCGGGGCAGGCATCCGGACGGGAAGCTGGCGGTGTTCGGCCACGCCGACGCGGTCGGACAGGAGGAGCACAACAAGAAGCTCTCCGAGCGCCGGGCCCGCGCCGTGCACGCCTACCTGGCCAAGGACCCGAAGCCCTGGGCGGAGCTCCACGACGAGGAGAAATGGGGCCTGGCCACCACCCAGGAGCTGCTCAAGCACCTGGGTCACGACCCCGGCGCCATCGACGGCCTGGACGGGCCCAAGACCCAGGCCGCGGTGAAGGATTTCCAGGAGAAGAAGGGGCTCGGAGCCACGGGCGCCGCCGACTCCGCGACCCGCGAGGCCCTGTACCTGGCCTACATGGAGGCCAGCGGCTCCCCCCGGGGCCAAGGCCAAGGACTTCGACGCCGTGGACGGCCGTCCCTACGGCGGCTGCAGCGAGTTCAACTTCGTGGAGAACACCCAGGGTGCGAGCGAGGCCAACCGCCGCGTCGCGGTGCTTCTGCTCAAGTCGAACAGGAATTTCCCCGTGTCCTATCCGTGCAGGCACGGGGACGTGGCGCCCTGCCGGAAGCAGGCGGCGCGCGCAGGGGAGCGCAAGACGGCGGGTTTCAAGTGCCTGTTCTACGACCAGCTGGTGGTGGAGAGGAAGAGCGGGGGAGGAAGCGGAGGAGACGCGAAGGTCGGTGCGGTCAAGGCTTTCGTCCACTCCGCCGACAAGGAAATCAAGCGCTTCGTGAACATCACGGAGGCAGGACAGGGGATGAACTTCGACTTGGAAGTCCAAGTGGAGGGGGATGTCAAAAAGGTCTTCTGGAAGGCGGTCGCCGGCAAGGATAACTCGAAGCGAAACGATCCGACGCCTGGGTGGATAGATCCGAAGACCAAAAAGCCGGCAGCCTTGAAGGACGGCGTCGGCGAGTTCGAATCCGACGTGGTGGACGGGAAGGCCAAGGCGAGTTTTTGCCTGGGGCTCGCGGGCGGAGAAGAATTCACCTTCGAAGCGGGTTCCTCCAAGGGGAAGAAGGAGCTGGAACAGAAGGTGGTGAACTGGCGCCGGCTTTGGTACCAGCTTACACATCACAAGGACATCACGCCGCCGAGCATGGCGACGGCCGTCAAGCAATTGGAGGATGTGTTCATCGAGTGGGTCGCGGAGCCTGCCGTGAAGCATAGCTTGGCCCCCAAGGGTGAAGTGATTGTGGGCCGCCATAACGCGGAGGAATACCACAAGCTGCTGGCCACGAAGCATGCGGGACAATGCGCCCACATCATCCTCTGCGACTACCAATACGACGGAGTCAGGCCCGGCGGCGGCCATTACACGGCCAAGAGTTCGGAACAATTCACCAGCGCCAAGGACACCATCACCGTGTCAGACGATGCCGGTAAACTTAAAGTTCTGAACCCTCCCTTGCCCAAGGGCGCCAAGCTGCTGCTCGACGGCACATGGTCGAATGCCTCCACGGGCAAGTCCGGCAAGCTGACCGATGATCCGGCGAAACTCGACAACAATACCGGCCTCGCCAATTGGAAGGATCGGGACACTTTTGAGGTGGAATTGCCCAAGAATGCCACCCCGTCGGCCAAGACGCCGGTTACGGTCGCCTTGCACACCACGGCTGCCAGCGGACCCTGGGGCGGAGACGGTGGAACGGCTCCTCATAATCTGGTCGTGATTAATGGCAGCGATGTGATCCATACCCAGGTTGTCCTGCACGAACTAGGGCATATAATCAACATGGTTCCCATTGCCGGCAGTTATAAGGCCCCGCCGGGCATGAAGCTCTCGGAACATAGCTTGAGTTACACGGGCATGGGAGGCGCGGGATCGCATTGCTCCTGGGAAATCGACAAAACCAAGAGCACGGCCACGCGCAACGTGGACGGAAAATGCATCATGTTCCATCAGCTGAACTACAATTGCAAACTGGTGTACTGCCCCGATTGCGCACCTTTCGTCAAGGCGCAGTCGTTATTGGTATTCCATGACCTGAAAGGATGATGCCCGTGATAGTGGATGCCCTTCTCTTCAATCAGCCCGACACGGCCTATTTCCAGAAGACACTGGCCATCGAGAAAATCGCATTCGACGCCCTTGCCTCCGCCGACAAGCCCGGGATCTGGCTGGCAGGGCCTGGGCAATGGAATCCGGAGAGGATGCCTTCCCTTCCGCTGGCTATAGTTTGGAAAACCAGCAGCAATGCCAACGGCGGCGTACAGCCGTCCACCCATGGGCATATCCTGCTTTCCCACGAATCGGGCGATAGGACGGTAATCGTGAAGCTGGTCGACGAGGACAAGCTTCCCCTGCCGCAGGGGGACGGTCCGGCGCCGCAGAATCCGGGAAAACCGGGACGGGAAAGGCAGGCGGCCGGGGAGCTGTGGTGGGACGCCGACACGACATTGTTCGGAGGCCGGCCGGGCGATTGGACAGCGGCGGTGATCAGCGGCGGATGGATCTCCAATTCGCACCGGGTCAGGATCGAGGTGCCTGCCGGAAAGGATACAGTGGTTCAGGCCAAGGCGTCGGCCATGAAACATTCAGCCGAGGAATTGGCCGCCTTCGCGAGGACCCCCCGGCACCCGTCCATTCCGGAGCTGGGCATCCGATTCAAGCTGGGGTTGTCCGATGACGCGCGGCGGAAGCCCCTGCTTTTCGGCGCCTATGCTTTGCGGGAAAGCGAACCCGGGGCCGATCTTGTGCTGAATGCCTTCATTTCCGGTCTCGGTTTCAAGGATGTCAGGCAGTGGAAAATCCCCCTTCCGGCTGCCGCAGCGAAGACTGAAGCAGGAATCCGCAAAGGATGGTTCCTCATCGACCTCGAGCAGAGGTTGAGGAATCCCCGGATAGAGAATTTCGAATTCCCAGCGGATACTTATATCACCTTCGTGCACGGCTCCTGGTATTCCAAGCCTGAGCACCTGGATCCGGGCTTGATGCGTTGAGCCTGTTCGGCTTCGAGGAAACTGCCTTCCTGGAAATGGTTTCGTAGCATTCCTCCAACCCACAAGCATAGAAAGCCGGTCGCTACCATGTTCGACGCCCCATTGCCCCCCTGCCGGACAGGGCCTACTACGAGCATCGCGACATCGGCGAGGACGTGCGCCGCACGCTGCTGGCTTCCGAGGACCCGTTCGGCTGCATCCTCCGCGGCCCGGACGGGTCAGTCAAACCGCCTCCGGAGGCCTGGATCAGCCTGGTCCACCGCGGCTGGCGGGGCTCTATCGGCCGGCACGGGCTGCACGCCGCGCCCTGAACATGGCCAAACGCCCAGATTCCGGAATCCTCCGGCATAATGGGCGTTTTTCGCGCGAATTGCCGGAGCGGGTGGGCTGAACGCCATTCTTCCCGTTTCCAGGCGGGCCCAAGTCCCTATTCTAGCGTGTGCTGAACAAGAGGCAATATGCATCGTAACATCGTATCCTTCGCGGCGGCTTTCGCCGCGCTCCTGGCGGCCCACGCCTCCGCGCAGGTGAACGCGACCCTGAGCCTGCAGGTTTCGGGCCAGACCCGCAGCTGCGTCATCCACGTGCCGGCCGGCGTCACCAAGGCCCCGGTGGTGTTCTTCGTCCACGGCGCCAACGGCAGCGGCGCGAGCTTCCGCAACGAGACGAAGGGGGACGCCACCGCCGACCGGGAAAAATTCATCGCCGCCTATCCCAGCGCCTCCGCCAACGGGGCGGTCGGGACCTGGGCGGACATGCAGGGCACCGGCAACTTCCCCTTCTTCCGCGCCGTGCTCGACACCCTCGACAAGCGGTACGGCATCGACCGGAACCGGATCTACATGACGGGGTTCTCCCAGGGGGGATTCATCAGCTTCGCGGCCGCCTGCTTCTTCTCCGACATCTTCTCCGCCGTGGCCCCGGTTTCCGGGCATTCCATGACGAGCTGCACGATCAAACGCCCGGTCCCCGTATTCCTGACCTACGGCGCCAACGAGGACAAGGTCGCCTTCGTCAAGGACGCGGACATCTGGGTGAAGTTGAACAAATGCCAGGGCGCGCCGACCATCGTGCGCCCCTATCCCGCCTCCAATCCGAATTCCAAGGTGACGCGCGTGAACTACGGGGCTTGCGACCAGGGGACCACAGTGATCATGGACTCGATTTCCCAGCAGGGGCATCAATGGCCCGGCGCGTCCAACCTGAACCAGGCCGACGAGTCGTGGGCTTTCTTCAAGCAGTATTCCCTGGAAGCCCCCACCGGTGTCCGGCGGACGGCGCCCGGGGGAGTGGGCCGCATCGCCGCGGCCTATGCGCAGGGCCTGGTGCGCCTCGACGGCGTCGCGGAAGGCGCCCGGGTGCGCGTGACCGATATCCGTGGGCATCTGGTCGCCACCGCGGAAATAGCACAGGGCCAGTTCGCCTTCCGGGGCCGGCCGGGCGGCGTGTATATGCTCGACGTGGAGGGGACGGACGGGATGGCGACGCGGAAGCTCTTCGTGCCCTGAGCTGAGCTACCCGCTCACTTCCCCGCTTTTTTCGCCGCCGCCGGCCTTCCGGAGGTCGCCGTCGGTCTTCCGGCCGCCGCCGGCCTCCTGGCGGTCGTGCTCTCGGACCCGGCTTTCCAGACCAGGCTGCTTTCCTTGATCCGGTTCAGTTCCTGGATGTCGGCGGCCAGGGCGCGCATCTCGGCGGCTGTGAACCGCTTCGCGACGACATGGACCGTGCGCTGGAAGAGGAATTCCTCGGGCGTATCCCGGGTCGTGCAGGTGAGGCGGAACAGGGCGTTGGAGATGTCCCGGCATTGGATGGAAGCTGCCAAAACGCGGCCCGGTTCCTTGGGGACGCGCAGGGTTTCGCTGTTCTCCACGTCCAGGTTCACCTTGAAACCCGAGGACCGCGTGGTATCGTAGGTGGAGAAGTATGCGTTCCAGATATGGGACAGGCGCATCTGGACCTCCCCCTTGCGGCGGACGGTCTGGTTGGGATTCGAGAAGGTGATCCTGGCCGTCACGGGCCGTCCCGGATCGGAGAGTCCCGACACCTCGCACCTGCCCAGGTTGTTGGAAGTGCCCAGGCGCGTCAGCATCTTCTGGTAGGCCTCGACGACCTCCTTCTTCCCTTCGTCCATCAGGGCGTTGCGCATGGCGAAGGACATGTAGCCGCCGAGCTCCATCTCCATCTCCATGGCGGAGGAGTCGTCCTCCGGGCGGACGCGGAAGACGGTGCGGTTGTAGGAGGAATCGCCCGCGAAGCCCGGCAGGGAGGTCGTGTTGCGGTCCGCCAGGGAGAGGCTTTGCAGGCCGAAATAATCGTGGGGATATTCGCCCAGGGCCGCGCCCCTGGCCCAGGGGAAGGCCAGGTAGTCCCGCTTGCCGATGCGCACCGAGACCAGGGGCACCGCCAGCTGGGCCGGGCTCAGGAAGGCGGAGTCGAAACCTCCGCTGCTGCGCGGCCGCGTGATGAGGACGTCGGCCTCGAGATCGAGCCGGTGGAACATCTCCCGCAGCACCACGGCCATCTCCCAGAGGTTTCCCTGGCCCGAGGCGATGACCCGGTCCGGGTCGATGGCATCCAGGGAGGCATGCTTGTAGGAGATGTTCTTCCGCACCCAGGCGAATACCGCCTGGGCCTTCTCCAGCTGGCCCTGCCGGCCCTGGGCCAGGCTGTCCACCAGGGATCGCAGGCGCCTGGTGCTCTGGAAGAACGAGGTTTTGAGGGCGTACTTCTCGTAGTTCCCGCCCATCTCCTCCCAGGACTCGAAGATCCGCCGGCCCTGGAAGCGGCGTATCGCCAGGGCCACCCGCGGCTCGGTGACGTCGACGTCGTCCTGGAAATCCACGTCGCTGCGGGGATGCGCGTCGTCGACCGTCCAGGTGGCGTACCGCAGTCTTTCCGCGCCCGGCTTGCGCTCCGTGGAGCCCTTCCGCACCGGACCGTAGGTCTTGAAGTCGTACTCGAAGATGTCCAGGTTGGAGAAGGTGAAGCGGCCCCTGGCCACCGGGATGGGGCCGGAGAACCAATGCTCCATGGTGGTGATGGGTCCGGAGTACCGGGATTCGATGTGGATGGAGAGCAGCGAGCCGGCGGAGACGTTGGGGAAGACGATCTTGCCGGACTCGAGGTACTCGCGGCGGATGGCGGCGAGGTCGAGCTT
>CBILQL010000214.1:0-7928 GCA_966238865.1 uncultured bacterium | reverse complement strand
ATGAAGAAGCTCCTCATCCTATCCCTGATCTGCATCGCCCTGGTGGGATTGGGAAACGTCTTCAGCAGGAGCCTTTCATCGTTCCTCTCCCCGTCTCCGGCCCCGGTTTCCGGCTGGGCCATGTTCAAGGAGCTCTTCCAGTAAGAGACGGGTAAAATAGGCGTTTCCGGATACCGGTTTTTGCGCCTTTCCCTTTTTTTGTGGCGATTCCGGCGCTTGAAAGGCCCTTCCGGCCGTTTTTGATGTTGGCGTCCATTTCGCCTTCCCATAAAATCTATCCCGGAACCGTTTCCAGGGATCGTCGTGGAAGCAAAAGGCAACATCCTCATCGTCGACGACGAGCCGAGCATCTGCACGGTCATCTGCGACTACCTGAGGCTGCAGGGGTACAACTGCGCCAGCGCCAACGCCGTGGATTCGGCCCTCCGGATGCTCCAAGGCGCCTACGTGGACTGCATCCTCTCCGACATCAAGATGCCCGGGCGGACCGGCCTGGACCTCCTGCGCGAGGTCCGGGCCTACTGGCCGGACATGGCCGTCATCCTATTCACGGGCAACGCCGAGATCCACACCGCCGTGGCCTCCATGCAGGAGGGCGCCTACGACTTCATCCTCAAGCCCATCCAGCTGAAGCAGGTGGTGCACAGCATCACCAACGCGCTGGAGAAGAAGCGCCTCAAGATGGAGGTGCGCAGCTACCAGAGGAACCTCGAGAACCTGGTGCAGGAGCGTACCGGTCAGATCAAGGACGCCATGAAGGCCCTGGAGGTCTCGCACCTGGACACCATCAACCGCCTGTGCCATGCCGCCGAGTACCGCGACGACGAGACCGGCTACCATGTCCTGCGCATCAGCAAGTACTGCGAGATCCTGGCCCGCGGCATGGGCATGGACGACGAGGAGACCTGGCTGCTCAGCAAGGCCAGCCCCCTCCATGACATCGGCAAGATCGGCATCCCGGATTCCATCCTGCTCAAGCCCGGCCGGCTCACCCCCGAGGAGTTCGAGGTGATGAAGAAGCACGCCGAGATCGGCGGCGAGATCCTGAAGAACGCCAATTCCCGTGTGCTGCAGGTGGCCGAGACCGTGGCCATCAGCCACCACGAGAAATGGGACGGCAGCGGCTATCCCCGCGGCCTGCGCCAGGAGGAGATCCCCCTCATGGGACGCATCACCGCCGTCGCCGACGTCTTCGACGCCCTGACCATGAAGCGCTGCTACAAGCCCCCCTTCTCCACCGAGAAATCGGTGGAAATCATCACCGAAGGCAAGGGCAAGCACTTCGACCCCCGCATCATCGAAGTCTTCCACTCCCGCCTGAACGAATTCGTCACCGTCCAGCGCGAATACTCCGGGTAGCCCCCGACCTGGCCCGCCTCCCTGCTGCTGCAGGCAAAAGAACTCCAAGCCGCCCCACGAATTAAGGCTCCTGAAAACAACCTGCCCCAGGGCTACTACGACAGCCGTTTTCCGGGGTAGTTAGCCATAGCTACGACAAAGTCTGATCGGCCGGATTTTTACGGCCTGCGCAAATAGTGATCGTGTGGAGGGAGCTCTGAGCCCCCGGTTAGGGGGCGAGGAGAGTCGGCGAGAAAAATCCCCTTTGCGTTTCGCAATGGGGATTTTTTCCGTCTATTAAAACTTCAACATCCGCCGGACCGCCTTCTGGGGAGCCTTCCCGGGTGCGATAGCCTCAAGGGAAAGGGTGTAGAACCCGGCTCCCACGGCCTTCCCGCCGCTGTCCCGTCCGTCCCACTGGTATCGCAGGGTATTGGACCCCCGGATGGTCTTTTCCCAAACCATCCGGCCCCGGGAATCGCGGACCTTCAGGCGGAACTCGACCTTGCCGAAGCTCTCGGGCAGCGCGTAGCGGATGAGGGTGGCGTGGGAGAAGGGGTTGGGGTAGTTGCCCAGATCCAGCATGTGCACGGGCAACAGGCCGGCCAGGATGTCGTCCAGGTAGCGGCTGTCGCCCGCCACGATGTGGTAATCGCCGTTCTTCAAGTCCTCCTCGGAGAGCGCGGCTTCGGTCCCGGGCGTGAGGGCCACGACCTTCTGCTTCAGGAGCTCGACGAGATACAGCGGCTTCTTGCCCAGGTTCTCTTCCACCGCGATCCGGACGCCGCCGTTGGAAGCCCGCCCGGACAAGGACCAATGTCCGCGCCAATCGTCTCCGGCCTGGATGAATTCCGACAGGGCCTCGGGACCCGCGGGCCCAAGCCGCCTCAGTCCGACCCGGAAGTCCTGCCCGGGTATGTCCGGCGCCTCCTGGGTCAGGTTCTCGGCGGCGCCCTTTCCGATGCGCAGGCTCATCGACGCGGTGGCGTTATAGGCCCGTATCCGTGCGGACCAGATGCCGCCCGCGGCCGCGCGCTTGGCCAACTCCGTGGTGGAGCGGCTGCTGTCGAGAACCGGAAACACCAGGACCGTGTCCGCGGCCCCGGGCTTGACGGTCAGGCCTTCCCACGGATGGACCACGTCGTTGTCCGTGAGGGGCACTCCCCAGGCGGCCGGCACGTTTCCATCCTGCGCCCTGTACCGCCAGACCTTGAAGGTCGCCGCATTCAGGTTGGAGGCCTTGAGTATGTCGGCCCATTTCATGCTGAAATTGAAGGGCAGGCCGATGTCGTTCCATTCGCCGGGCTTGAGCCTCAGCCGGTAGGGTTTGTAATCCAGGGAACGGGCGCCGCTGGGCCACGGTTTATAATATTTGAAGGAAGATGCGGTCCACACGGCCTGGCCGGCGTCCAAGGTGATGCCCGCGGCATTCCCTCCCTCGTAGATGATGTAGGCGGAGGAGCCGTTGCCGGTCCCCTTGTATTTCATCAGCCTGAGATTGTCCTTGTCCCAGGCGGTCCGCTCGAAGATGCGCGCCATGCTGCCGGTATCGGCCTCGTCCCACGGGTAGCCATGCAGGTTCCAGACGTTGTTGGCGAATTCCGCAACCTCGGAGGTATGGAGGGTATCCGAGAACTCGGTGCGGACGAAAGCGCTGGAGCGGGAAATCCTGCCTCCGTCGAAGACGGTGAAAACCACTTCGATGGAGCGGGTCATGCGGCCGACCCTGGGATCGTAATTCCCCGGATCCGCGTAATCCCTCCAGATGGGGACCGGCAGGGTCGACTCCGCGAGATTCCCCGTGCCGGACATCGTCACCGACGGGGTCGACAGGATGGTCGTGCCTTCGAATGTCGCGATAGTCGCCGGGGAGAGCTGGAACGGCTTGCGCATCCCGGGCGTCGCCGGCGAGAGGGCCGCGTTCGAGTCCGCCGACACGGCGGCCTGGTAATACTGGTGGAGCTGTTGCAGGCGCAGGGTGTCCACGAGCTCCGAGAAGCCGGAGCTGAGCATCAGGGTGCGGTTGGGATATTCGCCGTCCATCGGATTGGGGTAGGTGCCTCCGGCCGGGATGGGCGTGATCAGGATGAGCGGGTTCCGGGTGGCGAAGCCGGTGCCGGCGAACTTCACCTGGACCGAGGCGGAATCGCCCTTCTTGGTGGCCTTGAAGCTGAACATCGGCGGCACAGGGCTGTCCGGGATGGTCACCGTGCCCGGCTCCCCCACCATCCTGGCGAATCCCAAGGTGAGATCGCCGACTTCGGTTCCGGTGATTTCGATCACCCAGCCGGTTCCGTCCGGCCGCACCCGCCAGTTTGGCACATAGATCGGCAGGCCGGTGGAATCGGCGGGCAGGATGAACAGCTTGTTCTGGTCGAGCGTCCCCGTCGGATCGTCGTTCATGCGGATGGAGGCCGTCCACTTCTGCCCCGAACCCGGCACGCCGGCCTTGGCCGCATCCAGGGACAGCTTGATGACCGGCATCACCTGGCTGAGCTCCACCTTGCCGCGCGCATAGGTGAGCACGGTCGGGGCCCTGAATTCCGGGACTTTCACGAAGCCGGTGTCCGGCTTATCGAATACGACCTTGGTCTGGAAACCCGTGGCCGACGGCGAGGCGAAATATCCCTCGGGCGGGCAGACCGGATTCCCGGGCCCGTATTGGCAATCCTCATTGGAAACCGTGGGCGCCGTGGTCGCGGAATCCCAATAGGCGTATCCAAGGACGCGCCCGCCGGACGATTTGGTGGGGTTCTTTCCCAAGGTGGCGGAGATGTAATAGGTCCGATTGGGATCCAGGCCGATGGCGGTGTCGGTCAAGGCGCCCGCCGAATTCAGGAGGGCGATGGGGTACTTCTTCTGGCTGCCGGCCGGAAGCGTATCGGAGAGGGTCGGGAGCCTTACAGTCGACCACCAGACGTAGACGCTTTCCGGATCGACCGGGTCGTAGGTGCGGCGGGAAATCGTGTAAATCAGCTTGTCGTCGGCATTGGGGGCCTCCTCGGGAAGCGAGCGCGCGGCCATGGTGAGCACGCCGCGCACCCCGGTGCCGGTGGGCTCGGCCTCGACGGCCCCCACGTCCGGCTTGCCCTGGCGCGTCTTGCCGAAGAAGTCGGTGGTGATGGCAGGGCCGTAGCTGTCGGCGGAGCTGCCCGCGTACAGCTCGTTGCATTCCAGCACCGCGTCGCAATTGAGGACCTGGTCCATGGCCGTGCGGAAGACGGTCGACCAGGTGGGCAGGGTGAGATTGAGGGCGGACAGCCGGGGGACGGCGTCCAGGGAGCCGATCTCGAAATGTCCCCGGAGCTGCGGGGTGCGCGAGAAGTAGCCGTTGTGATCCAGCTTGAGGCCGGTCTTGCCGGCGACGGAGGTGTCGTAGGGATTGCCGACGCCGGAGAAGTAGTTGTTCGCGATGGCGGCGCCCGTCGTCGCGGCCGGGATGAGGATTCCCGTCACCGGACTGTTGTGGGAGGCCTCCTCGATGAAGGTGTTGTGCAGGATGCGGACGGCGGTCGAAGCGGTGTTGATCCGCACCCCGGACGAGAACCCCCAGACCACGTTGTTGATGAACCGCATCTCGCCGTTGCCGCCGGTGCCGACGTTGAGGGCCGGCCCGCCGGCCGCGGCATTGGTGATCGGACGGAACAGGCAGCCGTCCAGGGTGACGCCTGTGGCCCCGGACTGCACCGACACGGCCGGGCCCGAGGCCCCAGCGGGCATCTCGAAGACGAAGCCCTTGAGCGTCACGTTCTTGCGGGCGATGCTCAAGGCCTCCTTGCCTGGGGAGCCACGGAAGACGGCGCGATGGGCGGCATCGAAGGCCCCGTTGGCCGTGGGCACGGTGATGATGATGGACGCGGCGCCGGTGTCGCTGAGGGTGACGTCCTGGAACGGAACCGGCGTGCCGCCGTTCTTCACCAGGATGGTCCCGCCGCCGGTCCCCTTGGCTTTCAGCTCCGCCAGCGCGTCGTTCAGGTTGCAGAAGGCTTGGTTATCGAATTTCGGATCGCCGCTGCGGCTCCCGCATCCGGCCGTGTCCGGCTTGTAGATGACGAGCACCGAGTCTCCTGCCGATTGCATGCTGATATAGACCGGGGAAGGCCCGGTCGGGGGTCCGGCCTGGAAGACGCTGCCCACCTTCGCGATGGGAGTGGCGGTGAATATGAAGGCCCCCCGCGACAGCTGGAAGTTGATGGTCGCGGAAGCGTTCTGCGCCGGGGCTGCGACCGACTTGGAATACTCCACCGCTCCGCCCTCCCGCTGGACATCCACGCGGACGCTGTCGATGACCTCGCTTCCATTCTTGGCCACCTTGATTATGAAAGTGCCGCTGCCGGGCACGCTGGTCGGGTCCACCGTCGGGACGCCCAGGTCGTTGATGGGGAAGCCGGGGAGCCCGGAGACCTGGGAGATGACGCCGTTGGAGGATTGCACGGTGGCCTGGCCGCCGGCATTGTAATGCAGCATTTTCACGTAGATGGCGTTGCCGGTCCGGACCTCCTTGGGCACGGTCAGGACGGAGTCGAAGTTCAGCCATTCGCGGCGGTAATAGTAGGGCGTGCCGGTGGTCGGGTTCTTGAGACCGGCGGAATCGTTGGCGCTCAGCCTGCCGGGCGTGTTGTGGAAGAAGAACCACATGTCCCCGGGGGGGATGAGGGTGTCGTAGAAGGACTGATCGAAATCGATCATGTCGACGCGCATCCTGGTGCTGTCCGTGGGATGGCGGACGATGGTGAGCCCGCGGCCCAGGCCGCCCGAGTCCAGGGGGCTGGGAGGCGTGATGCGCGATTCGATGTCCACCAGCGCGCCCACCTTGATGCCGGCGCTGCTGCTCCAGGACTTGCCGGACAGGAACGGGGTGAAGACTGTGCTGGTGTTGTTCGGGAAATACAGCTTGCCGCTGGGAAGGCCGGCCGAAATATCGGGGATGATGGTCCAGGCCGACACGTTGTTGTTGTAGACCCTGGGTATGAAACCGAAGTCCGAGCTGCCGCGGGGCAGGCTCTCGTCGGCGCGCATGGTGACCAGGGGAAATTCCTTGAACTGGGTTACGTGGGGGGCGTAGCGGGAGAACCCTTTCGGGAGCACCACGTTGCCGTTTCCGCCCGTGGTGTTGTTCAAGGCCACCGCGGCCCCGGCGCTGTTCACGGCCAGGGGAAGATTGGCCCGGGAGCGCGACCAGGCGTTCTTCTGGATGCTGTCCGAGGCGGTGAGCGTGCCGGAGCCGAACAGGATGGGCGCCAGGGTGTCCGCCTTGAGGGCGAAGAGGTTGTGCTGGACGTTCACCGCCTTGTCGGTGGTGTTGCCGGTCGTCAGGGAGCTGCTGACGATGATGGCGTTGTAATCGTCCCGGGATCCGGCGAAGGTGTTGGCGAAGATATGGCTGCTGCCGCCGACCAGGTAGATTCCGGTGCTGTAGAAGATATTGGAACGGAATTCGTTCCGGCTGGCGTTGGAACCCGCGTAGATGCCGATGGTCGCGCCTTTGCCGTTGGGGGGCGCGCGGAAGAGGTTCCGCTCAACCAGCACCGAGTCGGCGTTCACGGATAGCATGGATCCGTACACCAGGCTGCTGTTGTCGGTCCGGTAGAAATGGCAGTCCCGGACCACGGTGCCCTTCGCGGCGATGGACACGTTATGGCCGCTGTGGTTGATGATCTTCCGCACCACGTTGAAATTCGAGAGGATGCCGCGGTTCCCGGCCTGGAAATCGATGAGCAGGGGATCGGTGGCGCCGGTATTCTCCGTGAGGATGAGGGGCGATCCGGCCGTGCGGCCCTCGCCCCGGAGATGGGTGACCACGTTATTGCCGGTGGGCCGCCCGGAAACCAGGATCCGGGTGGTCAGGCGGACAGTGTCCGAGCCCGCGGCCATCCCGTTCTTGATATTGATGACCAGGCTCGAGTCGTCGTTATTCTGGATATAGGTGATGATGGGGGCATGGTTGTACGGAGTGGCGGTGATGGTAAATGTGGTGTCACCCCAGGCGCCCTGGGCCAGAATCAGAGCCATCGGCAGCGCGAACAGGAATTTCACCATAAATACAGATCCCCTTACCCTATTAGCAGGGCTCACACTCATCCCGTTTTCCGGCCCGACGTCGCCGGACCAGACAGGACCTTCGGTAAGTAGCCCGCGAAACCGCAACAATCTCGAAATTATAGCAAGTCGCCCTGGCAAAAAATAGATTCCTTGTTAAATTTACAGGCCTCGGTGTGTTCGTCTAGTGGTTAGGACGCCGCCCTCTCACGGCGGAAGCAGGGGTTCAACTCCCCTACGCACTAC
Source organism: uncultured bacterium (assembly GCA_966238865.1). Classification (GTDB taxonomy): domain Bacteria; phylum Fibrobacterota; class Fibrobacteria; order UBA11236; family UBA11236; genus CBILQL01. The sequence continues at coordinate 305 of CBILQL010000214.1, read as the reverse complement.
CATGCCGGGACGCCCCTCAACGGGGCGTCCCGGCTCCCTTCACCGATACCAATCTCAGCCTGCTTCCGTCCCCTCGTTGGATCATCGCATTCTCAGCCATTAATCTATCGCAAAGCTTGCGTTAAATCGCCGTAAATCCTATTTTTCCCCCACGAAAATGGGTTTTTTCGCCCTTCTACTTACCCCCTCGATCACCCCTTCCCAAGGCTGAAAACACGATGGAAAATCTATTGGCCATGATTCTGGCAGGAGGCCAGGGTTCCCGCCTCCAACAACTCAGGGTTAATCAACGGGAGGGTTGGGCC
>CBILQL010000213.1:0-7928 GCA_966238865.1 uncultured bacterium | reverse complement strand
CCCGCCACGAACGGCACGGCGGACTCGAAGATCTGCACGTTCGAGGTGTCGGTGCCGCCGTTCGTGACGGCATAGGAGAACACGCCGCCCAGGACCGCGGGGGTGCCCGCCGCCGCCCCGTCCGGGCTCCAGGCCGACGGCGTCCAGCCGGTGGTGCCGTTGGAGAAGTCGCCGTTGGCGACCAGGTTCGCCGCCGAGAGGAATACCGCCTGGATGGTGCGCGGCGCGTCCATGGTCACGGAAAGCGTCGCATTTCCGCCCGAACCGTCCTGCTTCCATCCGCCGAAGGTCCAGCCGTCGGCGGGCTCGGCGGTGAGGGTCACCACGGTTCCGCGGGGCACGAGCGCGGTGCGGATCGAGCGGGTCACCGAACCCTGGCCGACCACCTCGACCTGGAGCGGCACGAGATCGGGGGCGGGCAGCGAGACCTGGGCGTCGGTGGAGACCACGAAGTGGGTGGCCGAAGTGGCCGGCAGGGTGTAGTCGAAGCCGGCGGCGGTGACGCCGGCGGGGGCGGCGAGCTTGGCGACGGTGGAATCCGTGGAGAAGCCGAAGGCCAATGCCGACTGCCAGGCCTTGCCGGAAAGCGCTATCGTGACGGGATGGGCCGTGGACGACTTGTTGATCGCCACCACGTGCAGGAGCTTGGGGTTCTTCGAGTCCAGGCTGGCATAGGTGGAGAAGACCGTGCTGTCGGGATTGCCGGTCGCCACGTAGGTGTCGCCGAAAGCGTTGCCCTTGCCGTCGAAGTTCCGGTACAGGCGGAAAGCCGCCGCCAGGGGCCCGGTAAAGGTCGTATGCACGTTGGCCGCCTCGAGGCCGAGCTTGCCGAACACCCCAAGCACGTCGGCCTGCGCCAGCGCGCCGGACCAATGGTTCTCTCCGCCGTAGTTGTATTCGGTCAGGGCCAGGCGCGTGCCCGGCCAGGCCGTGTCGATGGACTTGAGGGTACGGGTGAGGATGTGCACCGGCTTGTTACCCGTCATCCCGGTCACCCAGCTGTTCTCGAGATAGGCGGTGTCCCAGAGCCCGCGCGGGGCCTGCAGTCGGGCCTCGATGTCCTTCGCCGTGCCGCCGTTCTTCAGGCTGCCGTCGTTGATGCGCGCATCTCCCCTGTCCTCGGGGTACCAGTGGATGGCCAGCACGTCTATCAGCCGCTTGCCGGCCGCCTCCGAACGGGCCTTCATTTCGCCCAGGAAGGCCGCCACGGCCCAGTCGTACCTGGAGGCGTAGGAGCCCCAGTCGGAGCATTCCGGGATGGAGTTCGGCGTCCCGGAAACGCATTTCCACATTTCCATCGCCCCGAAGCTTTCGAATCCCATCACCCGGACGGAAGGGTCCACCGCCTTGATCGCCTTCGCGGCCGCTTCGCTCTTGTCCAGCAATTCCTTGAAGGTGAGGCTTTGCGGACGGATCCGCGGATGCGTCCCGCCCCAGAGCGCCGGCTCATTGTCCAGGGAATAATAGGGCACGCCGCCCTGGTCGGCCCGGCCGAATTTCTTCACCAGCCAGTTCACCTCTTCGTCCATGTAGACGAAGGAATCCGTCGTGACGGGCGCGAGGGTGAAGGGGCTGCCCTTGGCGAAGACCACCTGCTTCCAGCGGCTCGAAGGCGCAATCTGCTCGGGGGTCACGGGCCCGCCCCCGTCGGCGGCCACATAGCCCGCCATCTGGAGCTGCACGATGGGCTCGCGTCCCAGGGCAAGGTTGCGCTCCACGAAGCTTCCCACGGAACCGCCGCTGCCCGCGGGGGTGGGCAGGGGGTTCTGGGTCATCCAGTTGTCGCTGTTGTGCTGCCAGTCGGATCCGGCGTTGGAGAAGTTGTTCTCCCAGTTGTAGGCGGTCATGCGGTTGCCGCCCATGCGATCGGACCCCAGCATGGCGGAATCCGCGGCCAGGTAGGTCTCCTTGCTGGTGGAAATGGCGTTGATGCCGTAGATGGCGGGGTTGATGGCGTGCCCGGGTTTGTCGGCATGGACCTTGATGACCTGTGCCGCGGAGGCCGATGTCGCGATTGCGGCGGCGGCGCATGCGACGATGGCGACGATGGCGTGGGGACGGGCTGGCTTCAATGGATACTCCCGGAATGGCTTTTGTCCCACCAATCTGGCGGAACCCGGGAGTCCGCGCAGGGAGAATCCGCTCCCCGGCGTTTAGTGGATAGTCCAGGACCTGGGTCAGGGCCGCTCCCTCCCGTAATAGTGCAAATCATCCAGACGGAATTCCGCGGCCTGGAAGACGATGAACTGCAGGAATCGCACCCGCTTGGAGTCCTCGGCCCAGCTGCGTCCCGCGTCAATCGACGCCAGGGAGGAGGCCGTCACGGTATGGCGAGTCCAGGCCGTGTCCGGCGTCAGGACCGTCGCATGGCTGGTCACCCCCCCGCCCGTGTCGGCGACGAACTCGACGCGGATCGTCCCGCGTCCCTTGATCCAGAACACCAGGCTGTCGAGCCCGGAAAGGTCGACGGGATCGGCCTGTGTCGGCCCGAAATGGAAGCCTACCAGGCCGTAGTCGGAGGATGGCTGCGAGGCGAAGGAGAATGCCGCTTTCAGGCTCGCGCGGCCGCCATGGGAATCCAGCATGTCCTTCGCCAAGGCGATGTCGCGGGTCGATTGGCTGTCGGCGCCCTGCGAGGCGACATACCACCAGCCTCCTCCGATCAGGCTGCCGAGGCGGGTGCGGTTCCCGACGCCTTCGAAGTCGTCCACCAGCCATCCCCCGCCGACCTCCAGGTCCCCGCCGGCGGCGGGAACGAACAGATCGTGCACCGTTCCATCCCCGGTGGTCGCCCGCACCCAGAGGTCAGACGGCGGCCACCCCGAGAGGTCCGCGAGGCCCGAATCATCGGCTACGGCCGTTCGCCCCAGCCCATAGGCCTGCAGGCTGGCCGCCACCGGCATCCCCGACCGGTCGCGCAGGCGGACCTGCCGGGGAGCCCCGGCCTCCGCCAGGATCCGGCCCGGAGACTGCCTGTGGTCGAGATCGATCAGGGCGCGGACGGAATCCATCCCCTCCCTACCGGCCACCTCCAGCCGGAAGGCGTTCCCGGCCGGCAGCTTGAAACCGAAGAGCCCCGTGCTGTCCGTCGATGCCACCCGGAGCGCAGCGGAATCCAACGAGCTGCTTTCCCGCAGCCGCACCGTGGCGCCGGGGATGCCTCGGCCCGAAACACCCACGACCAGCCCCGAAAGCGTCTCCCCGCCGAACCCGCCGCCGTTGGCGGCGGTCGGCTCCGAGCCGCAGGAAGCCAGGGAACCGAGTATCGCCAGCAAGCCGAGCGCATCGAGCAAACGCCTCACGCGCCCTTCCTTCCGTAGGCCAGGGGGAAGAACTCGAGGTTGAGATGCATGACCCGATCGGGCGAGTCGTCCTTCTCGGCCAGCGTCAGGAAGCGCTGCACCAATGCGCGCAGCTCGGCCCGCATGGTCTCCAGGGTCGCCGCCGAAATGGAGAGGGTCGCCCAGCCATGGTGCCGCTCGGCGCGCGGGAACCGCTCCATGGCCTCGCCTCCCAGCTGATGGACCTGCCGCATGAAGCCGCGGGTGGCCGCTTCCGAGTAGCTCGTGCCGGTGACCAGGCGGGGATCGGCGGGCACGATTCCCCGGGCGGTCCGCTGCGCCAATCCCAGCGCCAGCAGGAGATCGAGGGAGTCGCGGACCTCCCGGGCCGAGGCGGGCGGGATCATGCGCTCGCCCCACTGCGCCTCGCCGCCCTTGAACGGCTCGATCCACAGCATCTCGCGCAGGGCCGCATGCCGCCACGAGGCCATGAAGGCGTCCTGGTCCTCGCGCAGCCGGGCCGCCGGGGCCCCGTTGAGCTCCTGCAGCCGCTGGAACATGGCCCGGCGCCTGGTCGGCGACTCTTCCTGGTTGCAGGCGACCAGCAGGAGGAAGTATTCACGCTCGCGTCCCTTGAGGCCGATGCAATCCGCGAAGCCCATCGCCACGTCCATGGAGATGTTGGACCTGCGCTGGATGACGAGGCTGAAAAAGGCATGCGAGCGGTAGCCCACCTCGCGCGCCAGCATCCGGTAGGAGAATCCCTTTTCGCGCCGCTTGCGCGCATCGTACCAATCCTTCAGGTAGACCCGGTAATCCAGGTATCCGAGGACCTCCGGCATCGCGGCCCCTTCCGACTTCACCATGGCTCAATGATGCCATATTCACCGTCCATCCGCCCTACCCTTCTTGCCGGAGGTGGACTGTCCACAAAACGTGCGGGGGCGTAGGATATGCTCCGAAAGTTAATTTATTGCCGGCGGCGAGGCAGCCGTACAATTGCCGTTCCTCCGGATTCCCGGGGGCGGGCTTTTCCGGCCCAGTCAGGCAGGTCTGGCGCCCAGCCAGCAAATCCGCGACGGCGGCCGCGATCGGCTGGCCGGCATGCGGCTCGATGCAGGTGAATCCCGGCGAAGGGTTGGCCTCGAAGCAATAACAATCGTCTGCCAAGCCCCTGCCATGTCGCCTCCCGTGCGGGCGGCGTGGCTCTGACACGCCGCTCCGCGGACCCGCAATGGAGGACGCCGTAACGTTCTACACAGAGCAGCGAAGTACGGATTTCGACGGGCGAAGGATGCGGAGATGCCCTGGAGGGGGCCGCCCGGATTGGACGGGCGTTTTCAGCCTACTCCTTCCGGACCTTATCGGATAGGATCGACTTGGCCTTCGTACCGGAAAGCCCGGTGCCGCACCCGGTGAGTCCGTGAGTCCACGGCCATCGGCTTCGCCGCGCGCCTCCGTAGCGCGGAGAGTACGGAATTCCCGTACCGAATACTCTATCTACGTATAGCTCCTGCTCTATCTCCGCATACCAGGGGGGTATATTCACGCGAACGGCAAGCAAGACGGGGCCGGAAGGCTTTCCGGGTCCCGCCCGTTAATTAAGTTTTCCAGGACGTGAAGACTATTGTAGTTGTCGACGATGATCCGACCGTGCTGGCCCTGGTGACCATGGTGCTCCTCCGCTCCGGCTATCGCTGCCTGAAAGCAGCCAACGCCGCGGAAGCCCTGCGGATCCTCGCGGACAGTCCCGAAGCCGACGCCGTCATCTCGGACATCCTCATGCCGGGGATGACAGGCATCGAGCTGGGCAATGCCATCCGGCAGCGATGGAGCGGGATGCCCATCCTCCTCATCAGCGGATACACCGGATCGGACATGGAGGATACCATGGGCCTCTTCCTGCAGCCCGGAATCGGTTTCCTTCCCAAGCCGTTCACCCCGTCCCAGCTCACGAAGGCCGTCGACGCCCTGCTCGCGGAATAGGCCGCGGTGAAGGCCACCCGGCGGGGCGGAAAGGCCGCTCCGCCGCGCTGACGCCGCCATCGGCGCGGGCGTCGGGCCGGTTTCCCGCGGATGCGCCGTCCCATCAGGCGGACCGTGGATCCGGATGGGCGGCCGCCAGGCCGGCATGGCGGACCAGCCCGCTTCCTTCCGGAACGATGATGCACAGGGCGCGCGGACGGATGCGGTACTCGAGGGGCGATCGCAACCGCAGGAATTCCCCGTCGTTCATGACCTCCACCGGCCCCCCGCCGGCGACGCGCACCGTGAGGCCGGGAACCGCCTTGCGCAGGATGTCCGGATCCCGATCCCAGCTGCCCGCCAGCAGCTCGCCGAGCAGGCGGAGGAGGCCCAGGCGGCCCTGGTGGCGGGAGACATAGACGCCCAGGCGCCCGGAATCCAGGGAAGCCAGGCGCGGCTGGCCGCCGAATCCGCCGGACAGGAAGGGATTGTTGGAGACGATGAAGACGCAGCTCGGGCAGGCCCGGCAGATGCCCTCGGTTTCGATCTGCAGCTCCCGGGCGGGCGCCCGGAGCAGCTCCTTGAGCACCGCCCAGGCGGCCGCAGGGAATTCCAGGGCCAGCGGCCGTCCGCGGTGCGCCTCGCGATGGCGGCCGAAGACGTTCAGGAATCCGTACATGGAGGAGAAGACGAAGGCATGCCCGTTGACCTCGCCGATGTCTGCGTGCCGGACCGAGCCGGCCGCGAGGCTGCGGATGGCCCCGGCGGGAGCCCCCGGGATTCCCAGCGCGCGGGCGAGGCGGTTCCGGGTGCCCAGGGGGAGGATGCCGAGGGGCTTGCCCGTGCCGGCCAGCAGCTTGGCCGCGGTGCGGATGGTCCCATCGCCGCCGGCCACGACCACGGCCTCGGCGCCGCCGCGGAGGGCGCGGCCCACCTGCTCGGCGAAGTTCCGGGGTTGCGCGGGATGGACCTCCGCCTCCACGCCGGCCTGCCTGCACAGCAGGGCGATCCGGCGCGCGGCGTGGGAGCCCTTGAGGCCCAGGAGGCGGCCCGACCTGATGTTGAGGACCACGGCGGCGGTGGAGATGGGCATGAGCGGGTTTTCCGGGGAGATCCTTCGGCAGGGCTCTTATCCCGATTAAGCATTCCAGGGGGATGGGAGCAAGCGGTGCGATGGCGGATTCCTGGCCCTCCAGGCCTTGCGGTGGAAGCTGCTGCTCAAGGATCCCGCCATTCCGTACCGGGAATGCTACGCCTTCCTCGGGGTCGGGTCCGCGCTGGCCGTGGTCTCACCATCCAGCCTCCTCGCCGACGGCGCGGCCGGGTATCGGCTCGACAGGCGCCGGCAGGGAGTCCTGCGGGCCCTTTCCGCCCCGCTGGCGGCGCGCGTCCTCGGCGTCGGCGCCGGCGCGACGCTCGCCCTGCGCCATCCGGACAAGCTCGCCCGGATCGTCGATCGCACGCTGCCCATCCTCAAGGATCCGATCTCCTTGGGCTCCGCCATGGCCCTCAGCCTGGCCGTGCAGTTCGTCCAGATGTCGGCCCACTGGATCGCCTACCGGGCCATCGGCGCGCCCGTCGCTTACGCCGATATCCTCTTCTTCCTCCCCCTCATCACCCTCCTGGGGATGGCTCCCGTCTCCCTGGGCGGGATGGGGGTGCGGGAAGGACTGGGGATCTTCTTCTATACCCTGCTGCCGGGGGTGGGCCGGGAGGCCGTGCTGGCGGAAGCCGGGTTCCGTTACCTGCTGATGGCGGCGATGGCGGCCGTGAACCTGGCGGTGGCGGCCGCGGTATTGGGCGGATTCGGCCGACTATCGGCCCGGAGCCCGCAACCCGGGGCGACGGGAGTGCGAGCCGGGGCCGGCTTGGGGCGGTCCTAAGCCTTCCCCTGGCCTTCCGGGGTGCCGCAGGGCGGGCAAAGCGCCCTTCTCACGGCCGGTATGAATTTGAACAGCTTGATGAGGCGCACGATGGGCGCAATGGGTTTCGACTTGCCGATTTCCCAGCCCTGGACGGTCCGGACACTGACTCCGAGGCAGTCGGCCAAGCCTTTTTGGGAGAGATTCAACTCGTCCTTCCGGAACGATTGCAGCTCCTTGCCGTTGAGGTTTCCGGAAAACAGGTGCGGGAAAAGGGGCAGTTGCATGGAACCTCCTCGGTGCTGAAAGAAAGGCCGGGTTATTCCGACCCGATACCCAAACCGCGTATAGCGGCGGCTCCACCTCCGTATCCTATGAGCTAAAATTTGCGCCCCCGGCAGGCAAATCCGGCAAGCGTAAAAAACCGGGCTGCTGGCGGCGGTCGCCTTCGGGGCCGCCATCGGCATCTTCCTCAGCCGCTCCGTCACCAACGCCTCGAACCTCGTAATCGCCAGCCTCTCCTCGGGTGGCGAGCAGGTGTCCGCAGCCTCAAGCCAGGTGAGCCGGTCAAGCCAGTCCATGGCCGAGGGCGCATCCCAGCAGGCTTCCTCCCTGGAGTAGACCTCCGCTTCGCTTGGGGAGATGTCCTCGATGACCAACCGGAACAGCGACAATGTCCGGCAGACCGACCTCCTGGCGCTGATCGGCCCGGGCAGCGAAAGCCGGCTTTCGCGGCCTTTCCTATTTCTTGGCGGCGGCCATCTTCCTCCGGAACAGCACCAGGTAGCAGGCGTCCAGGACCAGCGAGGTAAGGGCCAGG
>CBILQL010000212.1:0-7930 GCA_966238865.1 uncultured bacterium | reverse complement strand
GCCTCTCGGTCCAGAGCCGCCCCGCCGCGGCGCTGAAGCGATCCCATGCCGATGCCAGGGTCGAAAGCGATTCGTGCCGGTCGGTGGCGGGAAGGAGGCGGGCCGCGTCCTCGGCGAGGGACGGGATGCGGCTGTTCGCCTTCAGGAAGGCCTCGGCTGCTGCCACCCGGGCGCCGGCGGAGGCCAGCCCGCCGAGCTCGCGGGCCAGGCCGAGCAGCTGGGCGATATCCCTGAGGGCGGCCGCCTTCCTCCCGGCGGGCGCGTATTTCCCCGCCTGCGCGGCCAGGTAACCGGGATGTTCCGTCTCCTTCCCCGCGGGGCATTCCCCGGCGGCCGCCAGGAGGTCCCGGAGCGCCGCGTCCGCCTCCGCCTCCAGGGCCGCTTCGGCGGCCGGATCGACGGCCGGCAGCAGGAGGTCGCCCCGGTAGGGGTTCCAGGTCTGCGCGAGCCGCAGGATGCCTTCCTTCCACTCCCCCCGGGCCGAAAGCCCCAGGCGCCCGGCCAGGCGCCGGAAGCCTTCGTAGCCGGCACCCCCCGGGGAGTCCTCCGAGAGCCAGGTCGAACGCATCTCCTCGACCAGGATCTTTTCCAGGATCTCCTTGTCGTCGGCCCGCTCATGGGCGAAGAGGGCGCGGTTCTCGAAGGCGTAATTGCGCAGCACCCGCTCGCAGAAGCCGTGGATGGTGAACACGCTGGCGCGATCGAAGTTGAGCCAGGCCTCCCGCAGGCGCCCGCGCACGGCGGCGGGCAGGTCGGCGCCCGCGGCGAGGCGTGCGGCCAGGCGGGCGCGGATCTTCTCCTTGAGCTCCCCGGCGGCCTTCTTGGTGAAGGTGAGGACGAGGACGCTCTCCAGTTCCAGGTCCTTTTCCGTGAGGAGGCGGAGCACCAGGTGCTCGATGGCGTAGGTCTTCCCCGTGCCTGCCGAGGCCTCCAGCAGGGCCGGCCGCTCCAGGTCTAGATCGCGGATCACCTCCGGGCACCCCTCGGCCAGGTATCGGGCCGTTCCCGGCGCGGCGGATTTCATTCCCGTCGCCACCCTCAGGCCCTCCAGTTGAAGAAGGGTTCGAGGCGCGCATGGATCTTCCGCCAGGCGTCGTCCGGCACGCGGCCGTCCAGGAGCCGGGCCGTGGGGCCGGGCTTCCAGGCGGCGAAGCGGTCGTTCTCCGTCTCTTCCAGCTCCTCCCGCAGGGCTTCGGCGTATTCCGCCGGGTCCTGGACGTCCATGAGGCGGCCCTCGCCGGGCCGCGTGCCGATCTTCTCCACCAGGGTCGTCGCGATGGCGTCGAAGGGCAGGACGTCGAAGTCGGGCCCGGCCAGGAGGGAGGAGATCAGGGACTCCAGGTAGCGGCGCGCGACGGCGGGCGGGAAGGCTTCCGGTTGGAAGGGCGGCCAAAGCCCCGGTTGGAACACACCCTTGAGGGGGTGGACATGATGCACGGTGAAACGTCCGGCCCGCAGCCAGTCGCCGAGGGGAGCGGGGGAGAGGAGGCCGGCCGCATGGAAGAGGAAAGGCTGGAGGAGGCGGCGGGCCTTGAATTCGCCGGTGGAGAAGATCAGCGCGGCGCAGCCTTCGCCGCTCCCCGGGGAGTAGCGGAAAAGCCACGGGAGGCGGCCATGCAGCTCCACGGCGCGTCCCGCCACGGTCAGGGCGATGGGAGGGAAGGGCTGCGCGCGGCCGGGGGCGGGGCGGCGATCGCCGTCTCCCAGGGTGACAGGGCCCAGGGATTCGAAATCGCCCTTCTCGGCCAGCCGCTTCAGCACGTCGTCGACGGCCGTGAGGGCCCGTTCGGCCTTTTCGACGAGCGCCTCGCGATCGAAGGTGCGGTAATGTCCCGCGGGCATGAGCCCGCGCATGGCGAGGCCGTCGTAGAGGGATTCGAAGGCGCGCCGGCCGGCGGCGTGCGGGTCGTCCTCCCGGGCGGCCGCGGGATCGAGGCGGGCGGCGATCGTCCGCTCGAGGATTTCCCGGTCCCAGGGCGGCGGGCAGAAGAAGGGTTCGTCCTCCAGGGCCGCCGGATCCTCCTCGTACCGGTCACGGATTCCGAGGCGCCGGCGCAGGGTGTATTCCAGGGGATTCTCCAGATAGAGCCGGAGATCCTCGAGATGGATCCGGATGGGCTTGCCGCCCTGATCCTCCGCGTCGCCGCGTGCGCCCACCGCTTCCGCAGGATCGGGCGGGAAAACCACGCGCCGGAGCCCCGGAGTCAGCCGTTCCTGCAGGGCCTCCTGCAAGACCCCGCCGAGGGCCTGGCGGTCCGCTCCGCGCGCGACCATCCGCGCCTTGCCGGCCTCGAGCCAGGCCAGGATCCTTTCGTCGCGGTCGTGGTTCGGGGGCGGGTCCCAAGGGGCGCCGATGCCGGCGGCCGGAACGAAGGCCGGGAACAGGGACGGAGTCCGCGACAGGAGCGGCACCTGCACGGGTCGGAAGCGTCCGCGGCTCCCGTCGGCGGCGGCGGGCAGGATGCCGTCTTCCAGGAAATCGATCAACTCGCCGAGCACCGAGGACATCGGCAGGCTCTTGCCCTGCTGCACGTCGCGGCAGACCCAGCTGAGGCCGAGCCTGCCCTGGGCGCAGACCAAAGTCTCCAGGAAAAGGTAGCGGTTGCGGGCCGCCGGGTCCACGTCGCCGATGACCCGGCGGCTCTGGCGCAGGTCCAGGGTGGAGGTGGCGGCGTCTTCGGGGAACTCGCCCTCGCCCAGTCCGAGGACGTAGACGGACTTGAAGGGGAGGGAGCGCAGGGAATGCAGGGAAGAGATGTTGACGCCCCCGGAGAGCGGCGCCTGGCGGCCGGCCCTGAGTCCCGCGAGGCGTTCCAGGAGGAGGTCCATGACCAGGTCGGCGGGGATGCCGCGGGGGCGGGGCACTCCGCCGGAGTCCAGGCGGCGGGCCGTCTGCGCGGCAGCTTCCGGTGCGGAGGGCTCCAGTGGCGCGGCAGGTTCGGCCAGCATGTCCTCGAGGACATCCATCCTCTCGAGCTCCAGGAGGTAACGCCGAAGTTCCCCCCGCACCAGGGACTCCAGCGGCTCGTCCTCCGGCACGGCCAGGCAGGCGTCGAAGAGGCCGGTCATCGCCTCCAGCCAGCCTCCCCACGTCCGCGGCACGCCGTCCCGGAGGGGGGCGAGGCGGCGGTGCAGGTCTTCCACCGCCAGCAGGAAGCCCTCCAGCAGCTCCCGGTCCGGGCTGTCGCCGTCGGCGAAGGGCGCCAGCCCCGCGAAATGGCGGCCGTCCCCGGGCTCGGGGCTTTCCATCACCGTGCCCAGGAGCAGCCGGTCCAGGCCTTCGCGCCAGGTATGCACCCCGTCCGGCGGATAGCCGCGCCGGGCCTTGTCCTCGCCGTCGAAGCTGTGGAAGATGTTGAGCTTCTCGGCCCAGCGCCCCCAGGATTTCACCTCCTCCTCGTCGATGCCGATTCCGCGGCGGAAGCAGGGGTTGCCGGCCAGGGCCAGCACTTCGCGGCGGCTGAAACGGCCCCGGGCGAGCTCGAACAGGGAGGCCACGCCCCGGGCATAGTCGCTTTCGTCCGGCACCGAGGAACCTTCCAGGACGAAGGGCACATGTCCGGGCTCCCCTTCGGCGGTCCGCCCGAAGATCGCGGCCAGGACCGGCCGGTACTTCTCCAGGTCCGGGACCATGATCGCGATGTCCTCGGGACGCAGGGCGGGGTCTTCGAGGAGATCCTCGATGACGGCTTGACGCACCGTCTCCACCTCCCGGTGGATCTCCGGGCAGGCGAAAACCCGCAAGGTGCGGTCCTGGGCCGTCCTCTCATCCGTTTCCAGCCGGCCGCGGCGCGCCAGCACCGCGCCCTGGAGCGCGCCCAGCAAGCCTCCGGCGGCCGGTTCCCGGAAATGCTCGTGGAAATCGTACTGGGTCACCTGGCACCAGAGCTGGATGTTCTCCCGCCCGGGGCGGCCCCATTGGCCGAGCAGCGGGTTCTCCTCCGCCTCCAGCTTCAGCTCCTCCCGCTGGATCTCCTCGATCTCCCGCCGGAGGCGCTGCTTCTCCGCCGTGTCCAACTGGCGCCACTCGACGTACTTCCTCCGGCGCAGCAGGTCCTCCTGCTGCATGCGCCTCCGGTCGGCGGAAGAGAGGGCGTCCTCCCAGTATTCGGCGCAGGGGTTGAGGGAGTAGATGGAGAAGCGGGCATGGTGGCCGCGCAGGACTTCGATGTCAGCGAGACGCTGGATCAAGGAGCGGTGGAAGGGCGAGATCTGGGAGAGCCCGAAGAGGTGGTAGGCAGGCGCCTCGGACCCCGGCTGCGCGGGCGGACGGTCCTGGGACAGCACCAGCTCCGCATACTGCGGCAACGTGTATTGCCATTGCCCCAGCCGCTCTCCGAGCCGGTCGCGCAGGCCGCCCGGCCTGAACAGGGCATGGTAGACCGACTTCTGCCAGCGCTCCAGCCGCTCCACCTCGGCGCGCTTGGACTTGGGGACACCTTTGCCCAGGTAGGCCGAGAAGCAGTCCTTCCCGTGTTTCCAGAGGTGGGCGAGGCCGGGACGATCCTTCTGGACATATTCCTGCACCCGGCTGTATTCGTACTCGCGGAAATATCCCGCGAGCTTCAGCGACAGCTGGGCCAGCCGCCGCGAGTCCGTCGGCCCTCCCGGCACCGCCTCGCCGCCGGTGCGGAGCGCGGCATCCTCTTCCAGGTATTCCCGCAGCTCGGCGGGAGGGTCATGGCGGAGGAGGGCGAGGATCAGGAGCTGGAGATGCCTCTCGTCGAGCAGTTGGGCCGGCTTGCGGAAGGACACGATGCGGTCCTGGTCCAGCTCCTCGAGCCGGCTCCACAGAATCCGCTCCAGGTGGAGGAACTCCACGTTGGCGACAATCCCGCGCGCCTCGGCGAGACGCAGCTGGACCCAGCGTTTCATGGCCGAGCTGGGGGTGGCGATGCGCGGCGAGTCGAAGGGATCCTCCCATCGGAGATCCGCTGACAGCCGCTCCAGGAGGACGGAAGGCGAGTTGCTGAAATATAAAGTGGCTGACATGTTCAGGGAGACGATTTTCCCTGTGTGGAGACCGGCCGCACATGGAAATAATAGCTTCCGAGGGGGTCAAAGGAGGGACAGAAATTGACCCCGGTAGGGGGCTGAATCGCAGGGATCCCGATTTTTCCGCGGCTCGAATCAAGGGAAGCGCGGATGAGGGTTTCGTGGTTGAGTATCAGGAAGACGGGGTTGAAAATCATTTTCCGGGCCGCAAACATCGTTGACGCCCCATTTCGAAGAGGTGAAAATCATCGGAGATCTCGCCACGGTCGTGGTGGTCTATGAAACGAAGGGCGCGATGATGGGCAACCCAATCCAAGGCAGGTTCCGGTACATCCGGATATGGAAAGAATGCGATGGCGTTCCCCGGATAATCGGGGGTGCCTGCTTCATGCTCGGCTGAGCGGCGCGGACGTCGAGGATTGCGGGCTGCAGTGAGCTCGCAGGCCATTGGGAAGGCCTTGCGGCTTCGATTTGCCGTACCACTTTCCAGTTGTTTCTTTAATGGATAGGGGCAAGAGTCGAGGGTTCCGCAAGGAGGTCCCATGAAGTTAATGGGTTGGAAGAAAAAATTAAGTTGGAAGAAAAAGTCGAAGGCCCCTTTGAGCGCCCAGGCGGCCATCGCGGCTGGCGGGCTCCTGCTGACCTGGGGTTATCGCCGTTGGAACCGGAAGAAGGTGGACCATTCCCGGAGCGCCGATGTCCAGGCGAAGGCGGAAAGGCTGGCGGGAAAATTCCACAGCCTGGATCAGGAAGCCCATGGCGGACATATTCCCAAGGACCTGGAAAGGGAACCGAAGAATCTGGAACAATCCACGCATCCGGGGTAAGGCTTCCGGCCGGAACCGCCCAGGGAACGAGCTCCAGGGTCATCACGTGTCTCGTGTCGCAGCCCGAGCTGTTGCACGCGATGGCCCGGTACGGCTTCCCGTTGTCGGCGACCGTGAAGGCCACGGGGCGGGTGTGCATATTTTCGAGAACACGAGTCTTTCCTATTTTTCCTGCGGACCTGCAACCCCGGGCGCCGGCGCAGCCGTGCGGGACGCCCATACGAAAGCGAATCCTTGGCAGAGAACATCCTCACCGCGCAAGGCCTCAGGAAGTCCTGGGGCGATAAAATCCTGTTCCGCGATCTCTCCTTCGGCCTGGACCAGGGGCAGAAGGTGGGCCTCCTCGGCTCGAACGGCAGCGGCAAGAGCACCTTGCTCAAGGTGCTGGCGGGGAGGGAAGAGGACTTCGAGGGAAGCATCGCGCGCCGCAAGGACCTGGTTGTCCACTACCTTCCCCAGGACGTGGCCTGGCTGCGCGGGGAACGCCCGGGGGAGTCCGGCGGCCCCGCCGCGGCAACCGCTTCGGCCGCCTCCCCTGCTTCCGACGGCATGCGGGAGGGCGACTCCGTCGCGGCCCACGTTTTCGGCGGCTTCGGGGCGACGGGGAACCTGCTGGCCCGCTATCATCTCGCGGTATCCGCGTCTTCCGAGGCCTCTGGCTCCGCGGCACCGGGTGCCGGCGCGGTAGGGGCGTCGGAGGACCTGGCCGACCTGGAGCGGAGCGTGGAGGCGGAGCACGGCTTCGCCCTGTACCGCCAGGTGGTGAGCCTGGCCTCGCGCCTCAACATCGATTTGTCGGCGCCCCTGGGCCCGGCCCTGTCCGGCGGACAGCTCAAGAAAATCCAGCTCATCCGCGCCCTGGCCGGGGATCCGGACCTGCTGCTTCTCGACGAGCCCACCAACCACCTGGACGAGGGGGCCATCCGGTGGCTGGAGAACGAGCTGATCCGCTTCCGCGGCACCTTGGTGCTCATCACCCATGATCGCTATTTCCTGGAGCGCGCCGTCGACCACGTCCTCGAACTCTGGAACGGCATGGCCCATCCCTACCCGGGGAATTACGCGCGTTACCTGGAGAAGAAGGCCGAGCACATGGACAACCTGCAGCGGCAGGACGAGAAGCGCCTGGCCTTCCTGCGCAACGAGATCGACTGGATCCGTCGGGGGCCCAAGGCGCGGGGCACCAAGGCCAAGGCCCGCATCGACCGCTACGAGGACGCCAAGGCCCAGGAGGGTTTCAAGCAGGCCAAGGCGCTGGAGCTGGACCTGGAAGGCGGAGCCCGCCTGGGGAAGACCATCCTGGAGGTGAAAGGGCTGTCCAAGTCCTTCGGCGGGCCGGCCCTGTTCCGGGACCTCGATCTGTCCCTGCTGGCCGGCGACCGCATCGGCATCCTGGGCCCCAACGGCTGCGGGAAGAGCACCTTCCTCAAGATCCTTCTGGAGCAGGAGAAGCCCGATGCCGGTCAGGTGGTGCTGGGCAAGAACACCGTCATCGCCTATTTCGATCAGAAGCGCGAGACCCTCGATCCCGGGAAGACCGTCTGGCAGACCCTGGAGGGCGACTCCGAGTACGTGGAGTTCGGCGGCAAGAAGCAGTACAAGCGATCCTTCCTGGAAGGATTCCTGTTTCCGTCGGCGCTGCAGAACACTTTGGTGGGGCGGCTTTCCGGCGGCGAGCAGAACCGCCTGCAACTGGCCGCGTCCCTGGTGCGCAATCCCGCCAATCTCCTGCTCCTGGACGAGCCCACCAACGATCTCGATATCGCCACCTTGCAGGTGCTGGAGGAGGCGCTGCTGCAATTCCCAGGCTGCGCCCTGATCGTGAGCCATGACCGGTATTTCCTGGACCGTGTGGCCACGGCCATGCTGGTGTTCGGGCCGGAGGGCAAGGTGCGCCTCGTGCCCGGGAATTACAGCGATTGGCTGGCGGCGGAGAAGGGGGAGGAGGCGGAACGGGCCGAGAAGGCCGAGAAGGCGGCCCCGCCTCCGGAGACCCCCGCCAGGAAGCGATCCACGCTGTCCTACCTGGAGAAGAAGGAACTGGAGGGAATGGAGGCTTCCATCCTGGAGAAGGAGGAAGACCTGCAAGCCGCCGAGGAAGGCCTGCT
>CBILQL010000211.1:0-7972 GCA_966238865.1 uncultured bacterium | reverse complement strand
TGATGTCGTTCAGATGGCCGAGCGGCCTTGCGATGGCCCGGACGGTCGCCACGGAGAACCAAGCCGCCAAGAGCAGACCAAGGCACAGCGCGGCAATCGCGGCGACTTCCGCAACGAAGAAAGTGATCTCCTCTGCGTCATACTCGAACTTTGCTTCCTTGACCTGAATCGAGACCAGACGATCCATCTCCACCTTCGCCGCCAGGATCTCCAGGGATTCGGAATGCCCCATGCCGGTGAAGGCCTTGGCCTCGTCCTCGTTGGCGAGCACGATGTCGACGCTTTCGTGGATGATCTTGTCCAGGAAATCGCGGCAGGCCTCGACCACCTGGAAGGATCCGAGATCGAGCACCAGCTTGGCGCCGGCCTTCCCGGCCAGGTCGATGATGCGCTCCACCACCGGCCGGTTGAACAGCAGGTAGCCCTCCAGGAGAACCATGCCGGCGTCGTGGAAATGCTCCGCCGTGACGTCGTCGGGATGGAGCTCCGACGAGGCGCCCAGGTAGGTGAACATGGTGCGCTGGGCGTCGGGAGTGACGACGGAAAGCACGCGCCCCGTGGACGCGTCCGAAACCCTGATTTTCCGATCCACGCCGGCTTTCTCGAGGCCGTCCAGGAAGGTCCGGCCCAGCTCGTCCCCGCCCAGGCGCCCAATCATGCGCGCCTTGCCGCCGAGATTGCCGATCCCGACCATGGTATTGCAGGCCGATCCGCCCGGCACCGCCTTGACGGCGGCCGCGGTCGTCTTCAACGCGTTCTCGATGGCGGCCAGCTCCACCAGGGTCATGCCGCCCTTGTCGGAACCCAGACGGGATACGAAGTGATCCTCCTCTTCGACCAGCAAATCCACCAGGGCGGCGCCCACGCCCACCACGCAAGAACGGTTCATGTCGGAATCCTCTGTATTTTTTTTCATTCCCGTCCCGAGGGACGGGTTCGATTTTTTTCCCAGTTCCCGGGGAACGGGGAGTGCACCAATCTAGAAAGTTCCCGTGCAAGGATTTACGGCGGATAGCCCGGCAAGGATTATATTATGATTTGCCTGACAATCCCCATGCTGGAAACCCGCGCTTTCCAGTCGAACACCGGGGGTTGATTGGCCCAGGAACCCGCATGCCCAGGCGCCAGAAAAGCCGTCCCTTCCGTGCCCGCTCCCTGCTCTTGGGGGCTGCCGGGGTCCTGCTGTGCACCGCCGCGGCCGCGTCCGGGGAGGACGCATCCGCGGAGCCCGATCCGGGTTCCGGCGAGATCCTGGAGCTCCGGGACGAAGCCCTGATAGCCCGACTCTGGGAAATCCTGTACGACGATTCCCTCCCGCTTCCCGGGGAATACCAGGTCCTGATTCCTCCCGACCCGTCGCCGACGCCCCCCCCTCTGCAATCGGAGGCGTGGGTGTACCTGCTCCGCAACGGCACCATGGAAGGCCGCCTGGATCGCATGGCCTGGGAGAAGGTCGCCGCCTTCTCCTACGACCAGAAGGTGGTGCGCTGGAAGGACGATTGGGAGGAGCCGGAAAGCGAATACATCCCCACCCTGTGGCGCTCCCTGGACATGGATCCGGATCGCCTCTTCGGCTGGATCTACTGGCCCTACGGCTTCCGTTTCGGCATGAGTTCGGCCATGAGCATGGTGCCCTCCTCGACGCCGCAATTCGAGAGGCGGCTCGATTTCGAATGGAACCAGAAGCTGTTCGGGCATTTCCTCCTGGGGGCCGGCATGCGCCGCGTCGAATACGGCGGCGGCCTGCTGCGATCCGCACGCCTGGACCGCAGGCCGGCCGCGGACACGACGGAACCGGACTTCTGGAGCGAGCCGTACTGGGGATGGACCCTTTCGGCGGGCGTGCCCGGAGTGCGCTATTCCCTGTACCTGGCGGACAGGCCCCTGCCGGAATACTTCTGGCTGGAGACCCGGGCGAAGTCCCTGATCCACGAGCAGCGGTCCGGCAACGTGGTCCGCCAATGGCGGGGCCGGTCCCTGGCGCGCGACGGCAACGTGGGCCAGAGCCTCGATTTCCGCCTGGGCTGCGTGCGCTACCATCTCCACTGGGATACCGACGTGTACGCCACCGCCATCCAGGGAGTGGAGCTCGACGAGCTGCCCGCCTTCTTCGGCCATTGGGGCGTGGGCCTGCTCGCCGCCGGCGAGGTGGCCGCCACCCGCGCCTGGCTGGACTTCGCCGACTTCGGCTTCTCGCTGGCCCGCCCGACCGGCTACCCGTCCCGGTTCCGGCTCGCCTTCCTGCGCCTGGAAGTCGCCTACCGCAACCTGCGCAGCTTCCAGCTCGGCGTCGCCCTCAACGTCCACATGCAGAATCCCATCATGAACCTTCCCGGAGCCGTCCCATGAACGCGACCGTCCAGCTCTCCGAAGATCCCCTCAAGCAGGCCGATCGGGCGCTGACGCGCATCGTCAAGATCGCCCGCCTCTCCATGCTCCTGCCCCTGCCCATCCTGGCCCTGGCCCTGATCGGCTTCTTCCACCTGCAGGCCGACTGGTACCTCAATCCGTTCCTGGCCCTCATCTTCGCCCTGTTCGCGGCGGGTCAGATTTTGATCATCCGGCAGATGCGCGGCGTGGTCAAGGGGGCGGGCAACACCACCCGTTCCCTGGCCGTCCTCACCGCGGGCGGGGACGAGCCCGACCTGGAGGCCCTGCGCGCGGCCCTGCTCAAGAACGCGCCCCCGGGGCACCTGCGCGATCTCCTGCTCCGCTGGATCGAGCTGGGGCTGCGGGGCGAGACCCTCGGCTCCGAGGCCCTGCTCGAGAACGCCTGGGATCGCCGCCACCAGAACGACGCCAAGTCCGTTTCCCTGCATGTCTCCCTGAACCGCACCACCCTGAAGGTCGGCTTTCTGGGCACCCTCTACGGCCTGCTCATCACCTTCCCGCCCATGAAGCATGCCGTGCTGGGGCTCGCCGACAGCGAAGGCGAGATGAAGTTCATCCGCGACATCTCCGCCGCCATCGAAGGCGACGAGATGGCCATCCTGATCACGCTGGGAGCCACGGCCCTGTCCGTGCTCATCGAGCTGGTCACTGTCCAGCTCCTGGAGCGGACCCTGGGCGGATTCGACATGGTCAACAACCACATCAACGACTGGAACCTCACCCGGCTGCAGCCGCTGATCCGCAGGAAGTACGCGGCCCGGGAGAAGGCGCCGGCCCTCCAGGCCGAGCTCGAGCGCAAGCTCCTCGAGGCCCAGTCCGAGATGGACAAGAACCTCTCCCGTACCCTCGAGGCCATGTCCAAGACCTCCCGCCAGATCGAGATGCTGGCCCAGGTGCAGGTGGTGGTGGGCAAGCGCGTGCAGGAGCTGGTGGAATACGAGAAGCAGTACCGCGGCTTCCTGGCCGTCAAGCAGCATAGCGTCGCCCCCGCCCATCTGCAGCATGACGGCAACGGCTCCGCCTTGGGCAACGGCGCTGCCTTGGGCAACGGCGCTGCCTTGGGCAACGGCTCCGCCGCCGGCAACGGGTCCTCCGTCGCCCACGCGTCCGAGGCCGGGCCCGTCCCCGGATCCATCAGGCCCCTGAACGGAGGCTCCGCGAAGGCCAACGGGAGTCCGGATCCCGACGGGGAGCCGGTGGCATGAGCCGCGTCCGCCGGCACGCCCGCGTCGAGCTGGGCGAAGCCATCAACTTCGAGGACGTGCTCACGGTGATGACCGTGCTGCTCGTGCTCCGCCTCGTCTTCATGGTCCCCCTCGTCAACCTGGACAAGGCCAAGACCGTGGCCTCCCGCGGCGACGCCTACTGGGGCCGCGAGGCGCTTTGGATCCACGCCCATCCCGGGGAGGAGGGCCAGGCGGAACCCTACAAGGCCGCCTTCGAGCTGGAAGGCCAGAAGACCGTGCTCACCTCCGAGGGAGGGCCCGGCGCCGCCGGCGTGGTGTGGCTGGAAGCCGCCGCCGCCGACAGCAACGTCCTGGTGCTCCGCCATGAGCCGTCCACCGGACGCTTCTCGGCCCTGCGGGTGGACGGCAGCGGCCATGCCCAGGCCTTCCGTCACGGCACCCTGCTGTGGAGCAAGAGCGAATCCGCCTGGTTCGCGGCATCCGACAGCCTCGATTACGGAGGCCGCCCCGAATCCAAGGCCCTGGAGCGGGAGTTCCGGGACTGGACCCGGCAGAGGCGGGGATATTGATGGACGCGCACTGCGCGACAGGCCATTCCGCGGGACGCCATGCCCTCGCGGGAGTAACACGGAGGCGACGGCACGGCTTCCGTCCGCGCCCGCTCCTCGTCGCCGTCCTCCTGGCCCTTCTCTGCGCCGCCTCCCCCGGCTTCGCCCGCAACGGCTCCGAGCCCCTCAACCATTACGCCCTCACAGCCCTCGAGGACAGCGCCGCGGGCTCGCGCCTGGCGGCGCGTTTCAAGGCCAAGGGGCAGCCGGTATTCCTCATCCACGATCCCAAGCGCGGGCTGGCCGAAGGGGACGTGATGCGCTTCCAGGACAAGGCGGTGCTGGTGGACGCCGACGTCTGGCAGACGCTGCAGGCGGAGGGCGCCCTGGGCGCGCTCCGCGCCTCCCCGGTGGTGCGGGTGCAGGCCACGGCCTCCATCGCGACCTGGGAGGGCCGCGCCAAGCTGGTGGAGTCCCAGCGCGAGCGGAAGGCCTACCTGGTGGGCGCCGAGCTGCTCAAGATCCTGGAGCTGAATTTCGGCGGCATCCCCAATCGCCAGCAGGTGTCGCTGGCCTTCGACGGGAACAGCCTGGTGCTCATCGCGCCGGCGGAGCTCATCGATCAGCTGCGCTTCGACACCGTCCGCCGCGTCGCCGCCACGGGGGCGCCGCGCTTCGTCACCCGGCCCCCGCCCCGCCTGTTCCTGGGCCGGCCCGCAGCCTGGCAGCCCTGGGCCGCCGATCCCTCGGAACCCTCCGCCTCCTTGAGCTACATGCTCTCGGGCGCGCTACCCAAGGGGCTGGCCTGGGACAAGGATTCCCACACCCTGAAGGGGACGCCGCAGGAGGAAGGCCGCTGGAAGCTGACGGCCGAGGCGCGCAATCCCCAAGGCGGCTCCGACACCCTGGGCTTCGTCCTCACGGTGAAACAGAATCAGGCCCCGGACCTGGCCAGGGAGCCCGTGCCCGTCGCCGTGGCCGGGCAGGACTGGGAGTTCAAGGCCGAAGCCGTGGATCCGGATCACGAGGGCGGCAGCGTCCGCATCGAGGTCCAGCGCATGCCCCCCGGGATGGGATACGACAGCGTTGCGCGCCGATTCAAATGGCTCCCCCCCGCGGACCGGACCGGGGCCGAGGTAGAACTCGCCCTGCGCCTTTCCGATCCCGACGGGGGGACCCGCGACCTGCGCTTCCCGATCCGGGTCGTCCCGGCCGCCGACGTCCTATGGAGCCAGGGCGTGAAGCTGGATCTGCCCTGGGACACCCTCCAGCAGGGCCGGGAATACTCCTGGGAAGCCGGGGCGTCGGCGCTGGCCTGGTCGCGGCAGGGCCTCGCCCTGGTCTCGGTGAGCGGCGCGGACTCCACCGCCTACGCGGAGGGCGTCCTGCGCGTCCGCCCCAACCTGCCCGGCGACCACGCCCTCGACTTCGTCTTCGACGTCGGCGGCAAGCGCCTCGAGCAGCGGGTGACCCTGCCGGTGCGCCCCGATCTGCCGCCGCGCTTCATCAGCGAGGTGGGCACCTGGCGCATCCGCACGGGGCAATACGCGAGTTACCGTCCCGTGGCCGAGGACGCCGGAGGGGACGAAGTCTGGCTGGCCGCGGAGATCCCCCCGGGGAGCCCGCTGCAATGGGAAGGCGATCGCCTGGTGCTCGAGAACGCCGAGGCCGGGACCTATTCGGCCCGCCTGCTGGCCGCCGATGCCGCCGGCCACATGGCCGAGCAATGGGTGGCCTTCAAAGTGGAGAAGGCCCAGCGCGGACCCGCCTACTTCCTCGAGAACCGCATCCAGGGCGGCATCAGCACCTGGACCCTGGCCGCAGACTTCGGCACCGGCCGCATCGGGCTCTTCACTCCCGCCATCGAGCGGGTGGGAACGGTCCCGGAGGGACGCATCTCCCGGGAATGGCCGTACCTCTTCTTCGGGGGCAACCTCCTGGGCTCGGCCCAGGAGAACCGCGGGCGGCGCCTCTGGACGGACGTGGGGCTCACCCTCCGCTTCCCCGATCCCCGGGTGATGACGGGCGGCTTCTATCTCCGCTTCCTGGGGGAATGGACCTTCCCGGCGCTGGCGCTGGGACGGGTCGAGCTCGAGACCGTCGGCTACGTGAACCAGGCCCTGGTCGTCACCGACACCTCGGGCCTGAAGGTCACCTACGGGAACGCCGTCGTGGAATTCGCCGAGCGCATGGAGCGCGTGGTGCGCGACGTGATCAAGGGAGGCACCGCCCGGGACAACACCGCCCTGTTCACGCGCCTTGAAGGCTGGAGCCGGCTGGGCTACGGCTTCTGGGCCGGGCCGGGCCTCTGGCGCGAGGACATGCCCAACCTCCACCGCTACGAGCAGCGCATCGGCGCCGGCCTCCGCTACCAGGCCCGCCTGGCGGATGCCATGGCGGTCAACACCCTGCGCGTGGGCTGGGGCGCCGCCGGCGTGGGATGGTCGGTGTATTGGACGGGACGAGTCTCGCTGTACTCGCCGTTCTGAGAACAGGCCTTCGGGCCGCTACGAAGAAGCCTTCGCCTTCTCGAAACGATTCTTGAGTTCGGCCGTGGTGCCGTGGCCGGTGCCCATCTTCACCAGCTCCTGGGAGAAGGAGTCGATGAAGCCTGTCTCCAGGTAGTCGATGGGGAAATGCGCTTCCGGGCTCTGTCCCTGCTCGTCGCCGAGCCCGCGGATGCGGACCCAGCATTCGCAATTGCCGGCGTCGCCGACGGCCTTGAAGCTGAATTCGGCCTTCCCGTTGCCGGCGCCGATGGAATACACCAGCTCGTCCTCGGATTTCGGGAAGCCCTTGATGCGCTTGCCGAATTCAACCAGGGTCTTGGCGGGGCAGTTGAAGGTCGTCACCGCGGAAAAGGACGGGCTGCTGGCCTGCGCCTGGACATAGCAGGTGTCTGCGTGCTTGGATACCAAAGTAAAGACCACTTTTCCCATCGTCCATTTCCCCCGGTCCCTTCATTGTACCAAGGAACCGCCCTTTCATCCAAACTGTGCTTAAATTGTACAAAATTCCAGGGCGCCCGGCATTCCGGCGCCTCGGGGCCACCCCACCCGCCGCGCCGACCCTCCCCACCGACCCTCCGGGACAACGAAGCCGGCACAACGAGTATCACCGGGCACCCATGCATACTAGTGCCAATGGGGCGAATGTTTCCCGGTTCCAGTTAGGTGGGAGCTCCGAGCCGCCCGCTTGGGCGGCTCGGAGAGTCGTCGAGAAAAATCTCCTTTGTGCGAAGCACATTGGAGATTTTTCCGTTCTATTGTCTCTTCCGGTACTCGTCGAAGCTGATGAGCTTCGACTTCTGCTTCCGCTTGAGCTCGCTGGCGCGCGCGAGCTTCTCCTTCTCCTCCTTGGTGAGCGAACCCATGCCGCTCTGGGAGATCTTCTTGAGGATGGGATCGATGTCGATCATGGTCTGGGCGGTTTCCTCCTGGGTGCGCTTGACCGCGCGCCGCATGTTCTCCGCCTTGCGGTTGCGCCAGCGGTCCAGGAGATCCGCGCCCCGGCCCTCGAGCTTGAAGTAGGCGAAGGCGAACACCGCGCCGCCCAGGTGGGTGATGTGGGCGATGCGGTCGTTGGAGGTGATGGACAGGAGCTCGATGGCGCCGATGATGATCACCGCGTAGCGGGCCTGCACCGGGAACAGGAAGAGCAGCAGGAACTGCTGGGTGGGGAAGAAGATGGCGAAGGCCACCATGAGGCCGAACAGCGCGCCGGAAGCCCCGATGATGGTGGTGGGGTTGTCGGTCACGGTGTAGAAGATCAGGGAGCAGATGCCGGAGAAGACGCCGGTCGAGAAGTAGAACCAGGTGAACTTCCGCTCCCCCAGGGTCTCGACCA
>CBILQL010000210.1:0-7987 GCA_966238865.1 uncultured bacterium | reverse complement strand
GGCCGAGACCTTGAGCACGGCGGGGGCGAGCTTGGGCTCCGCGGGCCGCCCCGGTGCCGCCTCGCGTGCCCTTTGGCCGGGCCCCGCATCCGCCGGCGCCGCGGCCTTGCCGAGCGGGGACCGGTAGCTCACCACCACGCGGGAGAGGTCGCCGGCGGCCCGCAGGGGCGGCTTGACGTGCTCGAAGGACACCAGGCCGACGCGCGCGTCCACCGCGACGGCGGCGGAATCGAGCCGGGCCGTCACCGACAGGTCGCGGAGCAGGGCCTTGTCCGCCCCCGCCTGGACCACCAGGCCGCCGCCGGCCAGCTGGGCCTGGAGCGCCCGGGCCCCGGCGAGGGCGTATTCCACCCGCCCCCGCACGCTGGACCCGGACCGGCCGCGGAGGGTGAGGTCGGGGATCACCAGGCGGCCCTCCGCGATGCGCAGCGGCGCCGAGAAGGCCTGGGTGTCGATGCCGGGCACGACGTATTCCCCCATCAGGGTGTCGGCGTCCACGCGCAGGCCAGCCAGGGCGTCCTTGAAGGGGGTGGACACCAGGGCCCGCAGGCGCAGGGCCCGCAGGCTGCCGCTTCCGCCGGGCAGGTCCAGGGAGCCCCGCAGGGTGGCTACGCCCTCCAGGGAGCGGAAGGAGGCCATGCGCCCCCGGAAGCCCAGGGCCAGCGTCGGCCCGGCCTTGGCCTCGAAGCCCAGGAACTGCGTGCTGTCGAGCACCCCGGACAGGATCACGGACAGGGAGTCGTTGAGCAGGGGTTCCTTCTGGGATACGGTTACCGCGAAGATACGCAGGGTGGCGCCGTCCCCGCGCAGGCGGAGCTCCCGGAGGACCGCCAGGTCCGCGGCGGCCGCCGGCAGCAGGCTGTCCACCCGGTAGGCGCCCTCGAAGCCCCGATCCGGCGAGTAGCGGAAGCGGCCCGACAGGGTGCCCGCCAGGACGGCCGGCTCCGGCCCCGCCAGGCGCGCCGCCCGGGCCAGGTCGAAGCGGTCGGCCGAAAGCGCCACCGAGTCCAGGTCGGTGAGCCCCAGCCCCTTCAGCTCGTAGAACTGCCGCCCCCGGAGGCGCACCGCCCCGGCGACGCTCGCCCGCGAGCCTCCCAGGTCGGCCTCCACGCCGCCCACCTCCAGCCGCTCCCGGTCCCAGGCGGCGCGGGCCGACGCCTTGACCGCCTCCCCGTTGTAGCGCCCCGCCGCGTCCACCCGGGCGCTCCCTTCGCGGGCCGCGCGGTCCCAGCGGAAATCGGCGCTCACGCCCAGGGCGTAGGCGGCCAGGGTATCCAGGCCCCGGTAGGGCAGGCGGTGCGGCGCCAGGTTCCGCACGCGGGCCTCGATGATGTCGGGGCGCGGCATGCGCACCTCGGCGGATCCGTCCGGCCCGCCGTCGACGCGGAAGGCGAGGGGCCGGCTGCGCTTGGACAGCTCCACGCTCCCGGACAGGTCCCATGCCGCTCCCGCCCTCGAGATCCGCCCCGATTCGAGGACGTAGCCCCGGGCATCGTAGCGGTGCACGGCCACAAGGGTGTCGGCCTGCAGGCCGTAGGCGGAGAGGTACAGGGCGTCGGTCACGGCGCGCACCCGCCCCTCGCGGACGCTGCCCGCGACGGTGAGACGGCGGAAGGCCACGTTGGTGTCGGTGAAGGCGGTGAGCCAGGCCTCGCCCGGGGCCACGCCCGCCGAAAAGGTCCCGTTCCAGCCACGCGGGCCCTGCCTCAGGTCCGCGGCGATTTCGGAGCCGCCCCCGGTGCGGGCCTCCAGGACCGCCCGCCCCGGCGCGTAGCGCGCGGAGCGGACGGAGAGCTCGGCCTCGACGGTCTTTCCGGCGGCGGTGACCGGGATGCCCCCCGCCGTCCCGGACAGGGTAACAGCCAGGTGACGGAGCAGCCAGCCCGGATTCCGGAGCGAGTCCCGGGGCGCGGCCGTGTCCTGCGGCGCCACCGCCAGGGAGCCCCGGAGATCCAGGGACTCGCCGGCCCCGCCGGCGCTCTTTACCGACCAGGTCCCGGCGCTGTCGGCGAAGGCGAAGCGCAGCGCCAGGCGCTGGGGCGAGAGGACGACCGGGAGCTTCCCCGACAGCCCGCCGAAGCGGCCGTCCAGGGACAGGTCCGCCTTCAGCCCGTCGGCCAGGTCCACGCGGGCGCCGAGATCCCCCTCCCAGCCTCCGGCCCCGGCCACGTAGGGGGATTCCCCCAGCAGGAAGCGGTAGCGCGCCAGGGACGCGATGCGGGTGTGGAGATCGATCCCGGCGCGGCGCAGATCGTCCTTGCGGGCCCGCAGCGCGAGCCGCGCCCCGTCCCCGGCCAGGGCGCCCCCCAGGGAGGCCTCGAGGACGCCTTGCAGCTCCTCGCGTCCGCTCCAGTCGAGGGATACGTCGAGCGAGAGGCGCAGGGGCGGGGCGCCTCGGGCGGAGGCGGGGCCCGCCGGCAGATCCAGCGAGTCGATGCGCAGGCGGACGGCGCGCTCGCCGTCGTTCGCGAGCCGGACGCCGTAGACGGACCCGAAATCAGCCGTGTCCCCGGACGCGCGCAGGCGGCCCGCTTTCGCCTTGATCGAGGCCGGGATCCCGAAGTCGGGGAAAGCCGGGGGACCCTTCTCCTCGGGCTTCCGGACCTTTTCCTCCAGGCTGTCGTCGACGGCCTTGAAGCGCAGATCGACATCGGCGACGTCCAGGTCCAGGGAAGGGGAGAATTTGAACAGGCTGCGGAAGAGGTTGGCGGAGACGCGCACGCCCTCGGCGCGGGCGTCCAGGCCCGGACTCCCGTATTGCAGCGTGTCCGCGGTCAGGTCAAGGTTCCAGCGGAACTCGGCCCCGCTGAGGCGGAGGCTCCCGCCGCCCACGGCGATATCGCGCCGCAGGTAGCGTTCCACCGCCCAGGGTCCGCCCAAGTATACGGCGAGCGCGGCGACGAGCAGGAGCGCCGCCAAGGCAATCGCGATTCGGAGCAGCCATTTTCCCATCCGCACTCAGGTTCGCATATACGATGGAAAAGATAAATGTTCGCCCCCGCGGGGGGAGACTCGCTTCGCAAGGATGCCCGCCGAGGCGGGAGGGGCGGAGCCTATCGCCTCGCGGTCGGGGTGTCGCAGGGCTAAGATTTGTCCGCCGGGGCCGGCGCCGGGAACCCCAGCCCCCGCAGGAAGTCCGCCAGGCCGGCGAAGAAGGCGGGATCGACCCTGTAGGCCTCCGCATGGGACCCCCTGACCGCCAGCAGCGACTTGGGATCCCGGGCCAGCCCGAAGAGCCGCTGGCTATGGGAGAAGGGATTCACCTCGTCGTCGCGGCTGTGGATGAACAGCTTCGGCGCGGAGACGCGGCCGATCTTCCCGTGGCTGTCGAAGCGGTTGCGGGCCAGCAGGAACACCGGCAGGAAGGGATACAGCTCCTTGCCGCGATGGGGCACCGAGAGGATCGCGCCCTCAACCACCAGGGCGGCGGCGGGCAGGCGCGCCGCCAGGTCGACGGCCACCGCCGAACCCAGGGAGAACCCGTAGAGGACGATGCGCCCGGGCGGGACGCCCAGTTCCCCGCGCAGGTGCCGGTAGGCGGCCTCGGCGTCGCGGTACAGGCCCTGCTCGCCGGGAACGCCGCCGCTCTCCCCGTATCCGCGGTAGTCGACGGCGAGGATGCCGATGCCCAGGGTGCGAAGCTTCGCCCAGGCCTCGTGATAGCCGGGGGATCCGAGGTTGCCGCCGTTGCCGTGGCAGTAGAGCAGCCAGGGGGCGGAGTCGGCAGGGACCGTGGCCGGCGGCGGCATCTCCCAGGCCTGCACCCGGACCGAATCGTCGGTGAGGAGGGCGACCTGGCTATGCGGCAGGTCCAGGGAGTCCTGCGGCGGGGAATAGGCGGTCCGATCCGGATGGTAGAGGATTCGATCCTCGCGAAGCACGACGAAGGCGAGCACGGCGGCATAGGCGAGGGCGAGGGCGCCGGCGATGTGGAGCGGGGAGACCATGGGAGGCGATCCACAAGATACAAGCAGGCGCGTCGGACTGCGGCGGCACGGCTCCGGTCCGGCCATCGTCCTGGAACGTACATGAGCGGGCGAAAAGTGTCGGGAAAATTTACAGCTTTGCGTCGGGACCTCTTCAAAAAATCCTACTTGCCCGATTATTCAACGAGTTAAAGCGCCCATGAATGCATCCGTGAAAGGCAATTAATTACTTTTCCGGCTGCCCTCCATCGGGGGAATATCGGGAAACATGAAGCTAAATTTTCTCTCCCCCCTTTCCGCGCTGTTCGGTGTTTTCCTCGCGGGTTCGCTGCTGTCCTGCAATCTCACGGATCGCGACCTTGGCAAGGAACCCCTGGGACCCGGATCCGACGGCGGCACCTTCGACACCCTGAAGGCCTTCGCGCGCGACTCGGTGTCCGCCAACCTGCGCATCTACGCCACTCCCCAGAAGGTCAAGGCCGGCAACAAGGACAAGTCGGTCGTCACCGTCCGCGTCTTCGACGACAACGGCAATCCCGTGCGCGGGAAACTGGTGCGCTTCGCCGCCTCCCTGGGAACCATCACCGCCCGCGACACCTCCGACGAAGACGGGCTGGCCACCGCCGTCTACACCCCGGTGCCCTTCAACGGCGAGGTCCGCGTCCTGGCCGCCGCCACCGTCACGGACACCCTGGCCGTGGTCGCCACCTCCCTGCAGCTCGAGGGCCTCAAGGTCGAGGTCGTGCCCCTGTCCTCGGACACCCTGGCCGGCCGGTCCGTTCCCGTCACCGTCACGGTCACCGACGCCGAAGGCGAAGCCGTGGCCGGCGCTTCCGTGGCCCTTTCGGGCGCCGACGCCGCCGCGGGGAAGACCGACGGGGCCGGACGCTTCCGGACCTCGGCGTCGCTCGCCGCGCCGGGACAGCTCAAGGTCCGCGCCTCCGCGCTGGGAGCCTCGGACAGCGTGACGCTGGGCTTCTGGGACACCCCGCCGGACACCCGCTCCCGCAGCATCCTGCTCTTCGCCGAGCCGGCCCGCATCGCGGCCGCCAACGGCTCCAAATCCCGCATCCGCGCCGTCATCTACGACGACAACCACAATCCGGTGCCCGGACGCCAGGTGAGCTTCACCGCCAGCCACGGCATCATCTCGGCCCGGGACACCACCGACGCCGGCGGCGTCGCCGAGGCCGACTTCGGCGGAGTGGCCCTGAACGTGGACGCCACCATCACGGCCTCGGTCACGATTGCGGGCTCCGAGCGCCGGGCCAGCATCACCCTCGCCCTGGCGGGGCTGCAGGTGGAGATCTTCCCGGCGGCCTCCGAGGCGAGCACCAAGGATACCGTGGCGCTCTCCATCCGCGTCCGCGACGCCGCCGGGACGCCCATGCCCGACGTCCAGGTCGCCCTCACCGGCGCGCTCCAGGGCTCGGTGCGCACCAATTCCTCCGGGGTCGCCGCCGCATCGGTCGCCAGCCCCGGCGAGCGGGCCGTGACCGTCAAGGCCTCGGCCCTCGGCGACGCGGACAGCGTCCGGGACATCTTCCTCACCGAGCTGCCCAAGCTCAGCCAGGCCAAGAAGAACGGCGTGGGCAGGCTGCGCATCTTCGTCGAGAACTCGAACCTCAAGGCCAGCAACACCGACCAGACCGTGGTGCGCGTCATCGCCTTCGACAAGTTCAACAACCCCCTCGCGAACCGGCAGGTGAACTTCACCGCCAATCACGGCATCATCACCGCCTCCGACTCCACCGACGAGAGGGGCGAGGCCTCGGCCGTCTACCGCAGCGTGCCCCTCAACACCGACGCCCGCCTCACCGCCACCATGACGGTCGAGGACTCGTCCCTGTCCGTGTATACCACGATCACCCTCTCCGGCCTGGAGGTGGACATCCGCCCGGCGCAGACCGACGCCCTGCTCAACCGCCAGGTCCCGGTCACCCTGCGCATCGTCGACGGGGCCGGATCCCCGGTCCCGGACGCAACCATCATCTTCAACGGCAACCCGGGCGTGGGCACCACCGACGGCAACGGCGTGTTCCGCACCTCGGTGACGTCCAATAAGAAGGAGCGCGTCCTCATCAACGCCTCCGCCCTGGGCGACTCCAGCTCCGCCTACGTGGACTTCTGGGACGTGCTGCCCATTCCCGGCACCGGCGAGGTGAACACCATCCGCCACATGCGCATCTTCAGCTCCCGCTCCCAGCTGCGCGCCGACAACAGCGACGCCGCCACCATCACCGTGCTCCTCACCGACGAGCAGAACAACCCGGCCGCGGGCGAGACGGTCCGCTTCTCCACCAACCTCGGGATCATCGGCGGAAGCGCCAAGGTGGATTCCGCCGGACGCGCCACGGTGACCCTGCGCTCCGCCCCCATCAACGGCGTCGCGCGGGTGGAGGCCGAGGCCGTGGGCCGCAACCTCTCCGCGTCCACGGAAGTCCTGTTCAGCGGGGTGACCCTGCAGCTCGTCCCGAACCGCACCGAGCTGAAGATAGGCGAGCAGGCCGCCATCGAGGCCTTCCTCAAGGACGCCTCCGGCAACCCCATCGGCGGGGACACCGCCGCCTTCACCCTCGTCGGCAGCGGGGCCTCCTTCGACAACGCCCAGAAGGCCTACACCGTGACCCTCAATCCCAACGGCCGGGCGCTGGTGCGGGTCGGATCCACCTCGGCGGGCACCGTCAGCGTGCGGGCCTCCGCCCTCAACACCTCCGATTCCCTGACCCTGCGCTTCAGCAACAACACGCTGACCCTGGCGGCCGGCAAGCGGGTCCTCGCGGTGGGCGGCAACGATTCCACCGCCATCACCGCCACATACGTGGACGGCGGCAACAACCCGGTTTCCGGCGCCGCCATCACCTTCGCCGCCAACGCCGGCACCATCACCTCCCGCACGGTCAACACGGACGGGAACGGCAGGGCGGTCACCTGGCTCAAGAGCGCCGTCTTCGCGGGCACGGCCACGGTGCAGGCCAACGCCCCCGCCGGCGTGGCCCAGATCCCGATCGATTTCGCGGCCGGCAACCCCGCCAAGATCCGCCTCGCGGTCACCGCCGACAACATCGCCGTGAACGGCGGCGTGGCCACTCTCACGGCCACTGTCACCGACGCCCAGGGCAACACCGTCTCGGGGCCGGCGGTCAACTTCCGCATCCTCAAGGGCCCGGGCGGCGGCGAATCCGTCCTCAAGCCCGTGGTGCAGGCCCAGGCCGGCGTGGCCATGAGCCAGCTCCAGTCCGGCAGCGTGGCCAGCGGCTACCGCGGCGTGCTGGTGGAGGCCTCGGTGGGCGCCCTGGCGGACACCAGCAAGCTGACCATCTCCGGGGCCGCGCATATCGTGACGGTGTCGCGTCCCGAGGATGATTCCGCGGCCGTCGAGAATGCCGGCCAGCGCGACGAGTCCACCTTCGAGTTCTTCGTGGGCGCCGTGGTGCAGGACATCAACGGGAACTACGTCGCCGACGGTACCGAGGTGCATTTCAGCTCCGTAATCACGGGCATGGCGGTGGGTCGATACGTCTTCGGAGGCTGGTCCGGCCTGGGCGGCTCCCTGGAGGAGATCAAGCCGAAGTTGAACCTCGTTTACAGGGATATCCACTTCGAAGACATCAACGACAACCTCCGGTACGACCCCGGCATCGACCTCAACCTGGACTTCAGCACGGCCACCCTGCGGCGCGGCGACGACCGCAACGGGGACGGGGTCTTCGACTTCGATCCGGCCGTCCACGACACCTGGTTCGACCTCAACGGCAACGGGGTGTGCGACGCCGACGTCGGCGAGAACGACACCGCCTTGGTGGACCTGGAGGTGGACAGCCTCACCCTGTTTGCCGACCTGAACCAGAACGGCATCCGCGACCGGAGCGAGCTCCTCGTCGACCGGGCGCCCTTCGGCGCCTGCAACGGGCCCGCGAGCGGCGACTATCCTTTCGGAACCTGGGAGATGCGCCCTTTCCTGCCCTATCTCGAATTCCGGGACAACCAGTTCGCCGTGGCAATCGAGGTCTCGGCGGTCACCAAGAACGGCGTGGCCTACGCCCGCCTCCGGTACCCCC
>CBILQL010000209.1:0-7990 GCA_966238865.1 uncultured bacterium | reverse complement strand
CGGCCGTCCCCGTCCGCCACCGGGGCTATCCGGGCGAGGTGCCAGCGCCAGGCGCCGTCGGCGCGGCGCACGCGGAACTCGAGGGAATAGGGCTTCCCGGCATCGATGGCCCGCTTCCGGATCTCGAAAAGGCCCGGCAGGTCTTCCGGATGGACGATGTCCAGCAGGGAGGCGACCGCGCCGGCCTGGACGTCCCGGCCCGTGTATTCGCTCCATTGCCGGTTGTAGAACAGGGCGTTGCCGTCGACGTCGTTCATCCAGGCGAGATGGGGCGTGTTCTCCGTCAGGGCCCGGTACAGGGTCTCGTTCTTGCGGAGGGCCTCTTCGGTGCGCTTGACGTCCGAGATGTCCATAGTGGCGCCGATGAGCCGCTCCGGACGCCCGTCCTCGCCCCGCACCAGGCTGGCTCTGGTGGAGATCCAGCGCGTCTCGCCGCCAGGCTGCACGATGCGGAATACGCTCTGATAGGGGGCTCCTTCCTCCACCACCTTCCGGATGGACTCCGCCACGTGGGCGGAGTCGCCGGGGTGGATGAGGGCCGAGAAGTCCTCCATGCGGCCGGAGAACGCGCCTTCTTCGATGCCGTGGATTTCGTGGATGCGCTTGGACCAGGTGATGGCGCCGCTCCGGACGTCCCACTCCCAGACCCCGATGCGCCCGGCTTCCATGGCCAGGCGGGAGCGTTCCTCCGCCGCGCGCAACTCCTCCTGGACCCGCTTGAGGCGGGTGATGTCATGGGCGTTGTCCACCGCCAGGGCGATGCGTCGCCCCAGTTCCTCGGCCAGGGCCAGGTCGTCGGCGTCGAGGCGGCGGCCGGAACCGGATTGGACCAAGGTGAGGGAGCCCAGGATCCGGCCGCGGGCCTTGAGCGGAACGATGAGATAGGATTCCAGGCCCAGGGACCTGAGCATGTCCAGGTGTTCCGGGCTCCGGGCATTCCGTTCCAGGTCCCCCTCGCGGACCTGCGGGACCAGCTCGGGTTGGCCGGTGCGCAAGGCCCTGGCCAGGCTGGAATCGCCGTCCGGGCGGAGGGGCAGGCCGGCATGCAGCCGGATGGCGCGGCGGGCCTTTTCGGTGTCGGGATGGGCCAGGGCGAGGCTCCGGATGGCGCCATCCTCCTCCTGGAGGTGGATGGCGCTCCAATCGGCCAGGCGGGGGACGAGGAGCCGGGCCAGGGCAGGGAGAGTGGATTCGTATTCCAGGCTCTCCGCCAGGGCCTTCCCGGCCTCGGCGAGGAGAGCGAGGATTTCATGTGTGGAAGGCATCGCCATCAGGATTTGTCCTTAGAACAAGGTACATCCTGCCAGCGCGAAATCGACCCCGGGGAGGGATCGAAGTCGATCCCGGGGATTACAGGGCGTTGTAGAGATCTTCTTCCAGTGAGAAATATAGCTGGGCCCGGACCGTCTGGCCTTCGGGCTGGTTCTGGCCCGAGAGGCTGAAGTAGGCGTTGACCTCGGCGCTGAGGTACTTGTTCAGGGTCCACAGGGCGCCAGGGGACACCTGGAAGAGATGGGCGCTCTCGTCCACGGATTCGCCCCCCACCATCCGGTTGAAGTGGTATTCGTAGATTCCCGCGAGGCTCAAGCCCAGCCGCTGCTTGCGGGTCTTGAACCAGGCGAAGGGAAGGGGGTATTCCGGCTTCGCGAACAGCCGGATATTGTCCAGTTTGTCGTCGTTATTGTCCTCGGTGTTGAACGAATAGGAGGCGTTGGCCAGGATGCCGAAATACGGGAACTGGCGGCCATACATGGTGCCGAAGGTCATGGTGGCGTAATTGCCGGCGTTCATCACGTCCTCGAAGCCGACCGGCAGGGCGATGGCCAGGAAGCCGCCGACGCCGATTTTCGGCTCGGCGTATTTGAGGGCCAGCACCGGGCGGTCCAGGCCGGTATTGCCCGAGGCGTCGTTGACGAGGTAGCGGGCGGCCATGGAGCCTTCGAGATTCTCCAGCACGCCGAACTTGCCCTGCACCGGAATGGCCGTGGGGTTGTCGGCCACCGGCCGATCATCGCTTTCCCAGCTATGCTGGTACTGGCCGGTGATGGAGGTCCTTTCGAAGCCGGCATTGATTTGCATCACCCGCACGGGCACCGGCATGTATTCGTCCAAGGCCCGGGCGGCGGGGACGAGGGCCAGGCCCAGGGTCGCGAGAAGGGAGGGAAAACGCTGCGTAAGGGACATGCCGTACTCCTGCTGGAAGGGATCGCTACCTGTTGCGAATCCAAAGATACTCGCTCAGTTTAATCGTTTTCAGGGTGTCCTTTCAACTTTTTGATGAAGATGCCCAAACGAAGTGGAATATTGGGGGTGGGGCGGTTAGACTATATTAATGGAGGAGAGGTCGCCTCCAGGCGGGAAAACCGGCTAAGTCCATGAAATTCACCAAGAAAACCGACTATGCCTTGCGTACCATGCAATATCTGGCACGCCAGCATTTCGAGGGGGGAGGCGGGCTACCCCAGCCGGTTCCGGTCCAGTCCATCGCCGATTCCTCCCGTCTCTCCCTCCGCTTCCTCCAGGGCATCGTCTCCCGGCTCTCCAAGGCCAAGCTACTGCGCACCATTCCCGGTGTCAAAGGGGGCATCATGCTGGCCCGGGATCCGGACCGGATCACCATCCTCGAGATCATCGAAGCGGTGGAGGGGCGCATCAACCTCATGGATTGCATGGAGCATCCGGAGCATTGCGGGGATTCCAGCCAATGTTCCATCCAGGGCGTCCTCCACAATGCCCAGGGGGCCTTGCGCGCCGCCCTGGCCAACACCAATCTCAAGCTGATGGTCAAGGCCCGGCACGATCCCTTCAAGCGCCTCCGCGAGAAGCCGCTGCTCCAGCCCCAGGCCGGCTGCCCGGTGCTCAAGTAAACGATTGATATCGGCCCGTTTTTTAAGCATTTTTTCCCCGCCTACTTAGCGAGGGAAGCTCCATGAAATTGCACGAATACCAGGCCAAGGCCATCCTGCGCAAGGCGGGCCTGCCGGTCCCGAAGGGCGAGGTGGTCCACAAGGCGGAGGAGTTTCCGGCCGCTCTCGGGCGGCTGGGGAAGACCGCCGGCGTGGCCAAGGCCCAGGCCTATACCGGCGGCCGCGGCAAGGCCGGCGGCATCAAGGTGTTCAAGACCGCCGAGGAAGGCGCCGCCCACACCAAGGCCCTGCTGGGCATGACTTTGGTCACCAAGCAGACCGGCCCGCAAGGGGTGAAGATCGAGAGCGTGCTCCTCGAGGAGCTGAGCGACGTGAAGCGCGAGCTGTACCTGGCCGTCACCCTGGACCGGGCCAAGGCCAACATCGTCGTCATCATCAGCCCCGAAGGCGGCATGGACATCGAAGAGGTGGCCGAGAAGCACCCGGGCGCCATCAAGAAGCTGTACCCCGCCTGGGGCCGCAACATCGAGCCGGCCCTGGCCGCCGAAGGCGCCCGCTTCCTGGGCCTGGAAGGGAGCCTGGCCGCGGAATTCGCGGACGTGCTGCAGAAGCTCTACCTCCTCTTCCAGGAGAAGGACTGCTCCCTGCTCGAGATCAACCCCCTGGTGGTCACCGGCGCGGGCCATCTCGCCCTGCTCGACTGCAAGTTCACCATCGACGAGAACGCCCTCTTCCGCCAGACCGACACCGGCGGCGACCCCGACGCCGAGAAGGATCCGTCCGAGATCGAGGCCGCCAAGTTCGGCCTCAGCTACATCAAGCTGGACGGCAACATCGGCTGCATGGTCAACGGCGCCGGCCTGGCCATGGCCACCATGGACATCATCGCCCATTACGGCGCCCAGCCGGCCAACTTCCTGGACGTCGGCGGCAGCGCCTCCGAGGAGGCCGTCACCGAGGCCTTCCGCATCATCTCCCGCGACAAGAACGTGAAGGCCATCCTGGTCAACATCTTCGGCGGCATCATGCCCTGCGATCGCATCGCCCGCGGCATCATCGGAGCCATGAAGACCATCAACCTCCAGGTACCCCTGGTGGTGCGCCTGGACGGGACCAACGTGAAGGAGGGCCAGGCCCTCATCGACGGCAGCGGGCTCAACCTGACCAGCGCCAGGGACCTCGAGGACGCGGCGAAGAAGGCGGCCCAGGCCGTGAAAGGCAAGTAACATGGCAATCCTCATCGGCAAGGACACCAAGCTCATCACCCAGGGCATCACCGGGAAAGCCGGCCTCTTCCATTCCCAGAAGTGCCGCGACTACGGGACCAACGTGGTCGGCGGCGTGACCCCGAAGAAGGGCGGCACCACCGTGGACGGCTTCCCGGTCTTCAATTCCGTGGCCGAGGCCGTGCGCGGGACCGGCGCCAACGCCACCATGATCTTCGTGCCGGCCCCCTACGCCGCCGACGCCATCCTCGAGGCCGCCGACGCCGGCATCGCCCTCATCGTGGCCATCACCGAGGGAATCCCGGTCATGGACATGCTCAAGGTGCACAACTACCTCAAGGGCAAGAATTCCATCCTCATCGGCCCCAACTGCCCCGGGGTGACCACCGCCGGCGTGTGCAAGATCGGCATCGCCCCCGGGCCCATCCACAGCAAGGGGAAAATCGGCATCGTATCCCGCTCCGGCACCCTGACCTACGAGGCCGTCCACCAGACCACGGTGGCGGGCCTCGGCCAGACCACCGCCGTGGGCATCGGCGGCGATCCGGTGCACGGGCTCAGCCACGTGGACGTGGTGCGGATGCTGAACGAGGACCCCGAGACCGAGGGCATCATCCTCATCGGCGAGATCGGGGGCAGCGACGAGGAGTTGGCGGCCGCCTATATCAAGGACAACGTGAAGAAACCCGTGGTGGGCTTCATCGCCGGGGCCTCGGCCCCGCCGGGCAAGCGCATGGGCCACGCCGGCGCCATCATCGACGGCCAGGCCGGCACCGCGGCCGCCAAGATCAAGGCCCTGCGGGAGGCCGGGGTCGTGGTTGCCGACACCGCCGCGGAAATCGGCCGGAAGATGGTCGAGGCGATGAAGAAGGCGGGGAAATAAGGGGCTCCCTGGGGGCCGCTCCCTGCCGTTTTTCGTTTTCCGTTTTTCGCGGCGCGTGCGTATGCCGCGCCGGGCTTTAGCCAAGCCCGAAGCGAAAAACAAAAAACGTAAAACGAAAAACGAACCAACAGAGACTACGAAAGGAAATCCTCATGGCAAGATCGAAAATCGCCCTCGTGGGCGCGGGACAAATCGGCGGCACCATGGCGTTGCTGGCCGCGCAGAAGCAGCTCGGCGACGTGATCACCGTGGACATCGCCGAGGGCGTGCCCCAGGGCAAGAGCCTCGACATCATGCACGGCCGGAGCCTCATCCCCACCTCCTCCAAGCTCACCGGCTCCAACTCCTACGACGCTCTCACGGGCGCCGACGTGGTCATCGTCACTGCGGGCCTGCCCCGCAAGCCCGGCATGAGCCGCGACGATCTTCTGGACGTGAACTTCGGCATCATCAAGACCGTGGGCGAGGCCATCAAGAGGAACGCCCCGAACGCCTTCGTGATCGTGGTGACAAATCCCCTGGACGCCATGGTCTACGCCATGCAGAAGGTCACCGGATTCCCTCCGGCCCGCGTCGCCGGCATGGCCGGCGTACTCGACAGCGCGCGCTTCGCCGCGCTGGTGGCCGAGGCCCTCAACGTGTCCAACGAGGACGTGCGGGCCCTGGTGATGGGCGGACACGGCGACACCATGGTGCCGCTCACCCGCTACTGCACCGTGGGCGGCATCCCGGTCACCCAGCTCCTGCCCAAGGAGAAGCTGGACGAGATCTACAAGCGCACCGCCAACGCCGGCGGCGAGGTGGTGGCCCTGCTCAAGACCGGTTCCGCCTTCTACAGCCCGGCCATGAGCGCCATCCACATGGCCGAGGCCTACCTCAAGGACAAGAAGAACATCCTCACCTGCGCCGCCCTCCTGAACGGCGAATACGGCATCAAGGGCCTGTACGCCGGCGTGCCCGTCATCATGGGCGCCGGCGGCATCGAGAAGGTCCTCGAAGTCCAGCTCGACGAGACCGAGAAGAAGCTCTTCGACGTCTCCATCGAAGCCGTCCGCAGCCTGGTCGCCTGGGTCGACAAGAAGATGAATGCGTAGCATCCATCCGATGCCCGCCTAGCGACAACCGATGGCGGCTATGCCGCCATGCGGGCCGCCACGTCCAGCACCTTGCACGAGAACGCCCATTCGTTGTCGTACCAGGCGATGAGCTTGACGAAGGTGTCGTCGAGCCGCATCCCGGCCTTCGCGTCGAAGACGGAGGTGCAGGCCTCGCCGCGCATGTCCGACGAGACCACCTGATCCTCCGTATATCCCAGCACGCCTTTCATGGGACCCTCGGCGGCGGCGCGCATCGCCCGGCAGATGTCCTCGTAGGCGGCCCCGCGCTCCAGCTCGCAGGTGAGATCCACCGCCGACACGTCGGAAGCGGGGACGCGGAAGGCCATTCCCGTCAGCCGCCCGTTGAGCTCCGGAATCACCTTGCCGATGGCCTTGGCGGCCCCGGTGGAGGCCGGGATGATGTTGTCCAGGATTCCGCGCCCGAAACGCCACTCCTTGGCGGACGGGCCGTCCACGGTCTTCTGGGTGGCGGTGGTGGCATGCACCGTGGTCATCAGTCCGCGCTTGATGCCGAAGCTCTCGTGCAGCACCTTGGCCATGGGTGCCAGGCAATTGGTGGTGCACGATGCGGTGGAGACGATGGCCTCGCCCCGGTACTTGTGATCGTTGACGCCGCGCACGTAGACGGGCGTGTCGTCGCTGGCCGGCGCGGAGAGGATGACCTGCCGGGCGCCGGCCTTGAGATGGCCCTCCATGGCCGCGGACGTGAGGTGGATGCCGGTGGACTCCACCACGGACCGGACCCCGGCCTGTTCCCAGGCGAGCCGGGAGGGATCCTTTTCCGCAGTGACGCGGACGGCCTTCCCGTCGACCCACAGCTTCCCGGGCTCGGAACGGATCTCCCCCGGGTAGCGACCGTGCACGGAATCGTACTTCAGCATATAGGCCAGGTGATCGACCCCGAGCAGGTCGTTCACGGCCATGATTTCGATATCATCGCGCCGGGCCGCGGCGCGGAAGACCATCCTGCCGATCCGACCGAAGCCGTTGATTCCCATCTTGATCATGTTCTTTTCCCTTTCTTTCCGGCGGGCATTTCGGCCAGCCATTTCTTGAGCCTCGCTATTTCCTGGCGGATGAAGGCCGGGTCCTGGAAGGTGGCCGCGAGGAGGACCGAACCCTGCCGCGCCCCCACCAGCCGGGCCGCGTTTTCCCGCGCCTCGCCTTTGGGGATGCCAAGGGCGCGGAACTGGGCCTCGATCCATTCGAGGCTTTCCCGCAGCACGGCGGCGGCCTCCGCGGCCGCCTCGCCCCCCAGCTTGCTGGTTTCCAGGCATAGCCCCCCGACGGGGCAGCCATGGGCGGTGAACTCCTCCTCCCGTGCCCCGAAGCTGTCCACGTAGGCCAGCAGACGGTCCCGGGGCGATGGGATCTTCTCCCATTCGTCGCGCCGGGCCCGCATGGCCCGCCGCCGTTCCTCCGACACCGCCTTGACCAGGTCGCCCCGGGTCTTGAAGTAGTAGTACACATTGCCCAGCGGAACCCCGGCCGCCGCGGCGATGTCCGCCAGGCTGGTATGCTCGAACCCATGGTGATGGAACAGCCGATCCGCCGCCCGCATCAGGCTCTCGCGTTTATCCACTGCCGGCGCCATCCTCGACTCCCTGCGTTCCCGCCCGCGACGTCGCGGGGCGAGGCCTTATGGAACAAGTTAGTTAACCAACTAAATTTTGCAAACCCCTTCAAGCGTCCGAATTGCAAGCACAGAATGGATACCTTTCACGTCCGCACTGCGGAACGATTCCAGGGAGCGGTTCACGCCGCAGAATGGTTGATTGGAACGCTCTTCCAGGGAGCGTTCCGCATTTCTTCCCTTAAACTCACCACAGGTTCTAGGTAGGTGGGAGCTCCGAGCCGCCGGGAGGCGGCGAGGAGAGCGAGGTGGAAAACCGGGCT
>CBILQL010000208.1:0-8021 GCA_966238865.1 uncultured bacterium | reverse complement strand
TTCAACAACGTCCCCGAGTCCCTGGAGGACAACCTCAAGGCCATCGACGGGCCGGGGGGGCCCGGGTACTTCAACCATTACGCCTGGGGCTGGACCCATGCGGGCTGCACGCCCCTGCGGCGTTGGAAGCGGGAGGCCTACCGCGGGGGGGCCTCCGATCCGTTCATCGTCCACTGGCCCCGTGGCATCAAGGCCAAGGGCGGGATCCGGCACCAGTACGCCCACATCATCGACATGCTCCCCACGGTGCTGGACTGCCTGGGCATCGAGCCGCCCACCCATATCCGGGGCGTTTCCCAATCCCCCGTGCAGGGGGTGAGCTTCCGCCACACCTTCGACGACGCCGCCGCGCCCACCCGCCGCCTCACCCAGTACTTCGAGCTGATGGGGCACCGGGCCATCTACCACGACGGCTGGCGGGCGGTGTGCCCGAATCCCGGGCCCTCCTTCGCCGAAGCCGGCATGGGCTTCGGGGAGCTGGTCATCGACGAGGCCAAGCTGCGGGAGCTGGACGCCCGCGGCTGGGAGCTCTACCACGTGGACGAGGACTTCTCCGAGACCCGGAACCTGGCGGATACCCATCGGGACAAGCTCATCGAGATGGTCTCCCTGTGGTACGCCGAGGCGGGCAAGTACGGCGTCCTGCCCATCGACTCCACGGGGACGCCCAGGCTCGCCTACGAGCGCCCCCAGCTGGCGGCGGGCCGGGACGAGGGCTCGGCCGTGTCCACCATGTACCGGGCGCCGTTCCCGTTCGCCGGCGTGCTGCACAAGGTGACCGTGGACGTCTCCGGGGAGCTGATCGTGGACAAGCAGGCGGAAATGCGCGCCGTGATGGCGCATCAATAGGAGCCTCTGAGGACGGCGGCGATGGGAGGAGGAAGGCATGGACGTTGGCAATGGCGGCCTGGAGAACGCGCCTCCCGCGGCCGATCTGATGGAGGCTTCCTGCTGCGGGACCGCGGGGATTTCCCGCGGACGGGCGGCCTTGGACTCGGAGGGGGCATTCCCGGGAGCCTCTCCGGGAGCGGATTCCCGGGACGGACGGGGACATTCTCCGGAGGCGGACCTGGATCCCGCGGCCGGCGCCGGCTTGGCCGACGGGACCGGATCCTCCTCCCGTATCGGGACGGCTGCCCCGGAGGGCCCCATGGCACGCGCATGGAGCGGCATGCGGCGCCTGGCCGGCGGCATCTTCCTCATGGGCAGCGACAGTCCCTCGGCCATACAGGCCGACGGCGAAGGCCCGGTCCGTGAGGTTGCGCTGAAGCCCTTCCTCCTGGACGCCCATGCAGTGACGAACCGGCGCTTCGCGCGTTTCGTGGCGGAGCGTCGTTACGTCACCGAGGCCGAGCGCCTGGGTTGGAGCTTCGTGTTCGCGGGACTCCTGCCCGATGATTTCCCGCCCACGCGCGGAGTGGCCCATGCTCCCTGGTGGAGGCAGGTGGAAGGCGCCTGCTGGCGCCACCCCCGCGGGCCCGGAA
The DNA here is from genome assembly GCA_966238865.1 of uncultured bacterium. Lineage (GTDB taxonomy): Bacteria > Fibrobacterota > Fibrobacteria > UBA11236 > UBA11236 > CBILQL01. The sequence continues at coordinate 6,537 of CBILQL010000208.1, read as the reverse complement.
GCGGCCTCGACGGAAGGGACGACCATCCCGTGGTCCACGTGTCCTGGAACGACGCCATGGCCTATTGCGAATGGGCAGGCGCGCGCCTGCCCACCGAGGCGGACTGGGAGGATGCGGCCCGGGGCGGCCTCGTCCGGAAGGCCTACCCCTGGGGAGACGAGCTCACGCCGGACGGCAAGCACCGCTGCAACATCTGGCAGGGGTCCTTCCCCGCCCGCAACACCGGCGAGGACGGCTGGCTGGACACCGCCCCGGTGGACGCCTTCCCGCCCAACGGCTTCGGCCTCTTCAACATGTGCGGCAACACCTGGGAATGGTGCGCCGACTGGTTCAGCCGGGACTTCCACCGCAAGGGCTCCCATGCCGACCCGCGCGGCCCCGCCGTCGGCACCCACCGGGTGATCCGGGGCGGGTCCTACCTGTGCCATGCCGCATATTGCAACCGCTACCGGGTCTCGGCCCGCAGCGGCAACACGCCGGACAGCGCATCGGGACATATGGGCTTCCGCATCGCGCGGGATATCGATGCCCCCGGATCCTCCGCCTTCGAGGCACCGATTGGGAACCCGTAGGGCGATTCGGGTCCGGGCCTGGATGGCGAAAGGAGGCCGACGATGAGCCGGACGGACCTGATTTCCCTCGTCGTGACCCTGAGCATCGGCTTGATGGTGTTGGGCGTGGCCCTGCGCACGACCCCGCGGGACGTCGCCTACCTGGCCTCCCATCCCGGGCTCCTGGCGCGCTCGCTGCTCTCGATCAACGTTGTCCTGCCCGTGATCGCGGTGGCCGCGGCCCGCGTCCTCTCCCTGAAGCCGACGGTGGAAATCGCCCTGGTCGCCCTCGCCCTGTCCCCGGTCCCGCCCTTCATGCCCAAGCAGCTCCTCAAGTCGGGCGGCCGGCGGGAATATACCCTGAGCCTCCTGGCCGCGGCCACCCTCGCCTCGCTGATACTCATCCCCCTGGCCTTCGGCCTGCTGGGATGGATGCTCGACGCGCCCGTCTCCACGCCGGCTTCCGCCGTGCTCCGGATCCTGCTGCTCACGGTGCTGCTTCCCCTGGCCGCCGGCCTCGCGCTCCGGACCCTGGCGCCCGCCTTCGCCGATCGCGCGTCGCGGCCCGTGGACATCGCCTCCATGGCGCTCCTGGCGGCGGGCCTGCTTCCCGTCCTGCTGGCCTCCCTCGAGCCCATGGCCTCCCTGGTCGGGGACGGCACCCTCGCCGCGTTCGCGGCCTTCAGCCTCATCGGCCTGGCCGTGGGCCATCTGCTCGGAGGCCCCGGGCCCCAGGACCGCATGGTATTGGCCTTCTGCACGGCCGGGCGCCATCCCGGCGTGGCCGTCGCCATCGCCCATGCGAACTTCCCCGAGCAGCGGCTGGCACCCATGGCCGTCCTCCTCTACCTGCTCCTGAACATGGCGGTTTCCACCGTCTATCTGCGCAGCCGGCATCTCGCGGCTCCCGGGTCCCCGCGGCAAATTCCCGATCCGCCCCGCCGGGGCGGCCCGGAAGGATTGAGGCCGGCGTGAAGGCGGACGCGGAACGGTGGAAACGCGCATGCGCCGCATTTTCCTTGCCTGCGCCGCGGAGCGCAGGCTATTTTAAAATCCGAATTGTAGGATACATTTATCACAAAGTCACACCAGCGAAAGGATCCCCCATGTCCTCGAGGAGCGGTTTGACCAGGGCGATAGTGCTGGCCGCGGCTTCGGCGTCGGCGGCGATGGCCGCGGATGCGAAGAAGACCCAGAAGTTGCGCGAGGCGTCCGTGCAGGCGGAGGCCGACCTGTGCCAGGACCTGAAATCCCTGAAGGTCGCGCTGGCGCCCGTCGACACGGTGCAGGCCAGCACCAAGGTGCAGGAGCTGCGCAACGCCCGCATCCAGGCCGAGAAGGAGATCAAGGAGGTGAAGGCCAGCCTCGCCAAGCTGCAGGAGGCCAAGACGAAGGAGCTGGAGGGGGCCTACGAGGAATTCAAGAAGGCGGTGCAGAAGATTCCCGGCGGCGAGACCGTCGGGGACGCGGCCCCTACCCTCAGCGACGACGTGAAGGCCCTCCAGATGGCCCGCGAGCGCTACAACGCCCCGCTGTCCTGCGAGATGGAAGGCGCCCTCCGCAAGGACCTCCGGAAATAGATCCGATCGAACCTCAACCGGCCAGGAGCCCCGCCATGCCCCGTTCCCGTCTCCGCAGCATGCTCTACGCCGTCCTAATCCTGCTCGGCTGCGCCCTGGGCGCCGCGCTGGGCGCGCCCGATCCCCTCCCTTCCTGGAACGACGGCCCCGTGAAGCGAGGCATCGTCGACTTCGTGGCCCGGACCACCGCCGCGGGCGGCCCGGGCTTCGTCCCCATGCAGGCCCGCATCGCCGTGTTCGACAACGACGGCACCCTCTGGCCCGAGAAGCCCGTCGTCGAGGGCCTGTTCATCCTCTCGCGCATCAAGGCCCTGGCGGACAAGGATCCTTCCCTGAGGGAGAGGGAGCCCTTCAAGGCCGCCCTGGCCGGGGACACGGCCTATTTCAAGGAGGCGGGCGAAGAGGCTGTCGCCAGGCTGGTGGCCGCCTCCCATACCGGCATGACCCAGGAGGAATTCGCCGCCGATGCCATATCCTTCTACCGCAAGGCCGTCTACCCCAAGCTGGGCCTTCCCCTGTCGAAGCTGGCCTACCAGCCCATGGCCGAGCTGCTGGCATACCTGCAGAACAACGGCTTCGAGACGTGGATCTGCTCGGGCGGCACCACCGACTTCATGCGCGCCTTCTCGCAGCAGCTCTACGGCATCCCGCCGGCGCGCGTGATCGGGAGCGGCATCAACCTGCAATACCTGGAGAGGGGCGGCAAGGGCGTCGTCGAGCGGCAGCCGGGCCTGGGAACGCTGAACGACAAGGAGGGGAAGCCCGTGGGCATCAGCCGCGCCATCGGCCTGCGCCCCGTCTTCGCGGCCGGCAACGTGCGCTCGGGCGGGGACATCGCCATGCTCGCCTATTCCCAGGGTTCCCCGCAGTCCTTCCAGATCCTCGTCGACCACGACGACGATTCGCGCGAATTCGCCTACCAGGAGCCGGACGGGGCCTCCCTGAAGGCGGCCAAGGCCAGGGGCTTCCACGTGGTGAGCATGAAGAAGGACTGGAAGCGCGTGTTCAACCCGCCCGCCGGGGAGCCGGAGCGCATCGGCGCCAGGGACGAAATCCCGGAATGAGATCGGGCCCGACCCTCCGGGAAGGAAGGGCCGGGCCGTACCCGCGAGGCTGCCCCCGCAAGGCCGTCATCAGGCGCCCTGGAGTGAACGGGCGCGCTCCAGCTTCCTCGATCTTCTGCCGGCCGACGCGGCCCCAGCGGGGGTCCTCGGTGCCGTCGTCCTGGTCGGTGGACCAGCAATGCAGCATGTTGCGGGGACCCACATTGTCCTTCAGCTGCGGCGGGTAGTTCGGGTGGGCGGCGCCATCCATGGCGTCCAGGTGGTACAGGCAGCCCTCCGATTTCAGGGCCGTGGCGATGGTGGGCGCCGATGTTGAACCAGCCGATGTCATCGCCCATGATGAAGACGATGCTGGGTTTCTGCTGCGCCATTCGAACCTCCTGTTACTGCGGCCTCGCGGCTCACGGGTAAATGACCCGGCGGGAGCCGGATCAGGCCTTCGACGGTTCGAAGTCGCCGGGCTTCCAGGTGCCGTCGAAGGCGGCGGCCTCCGGGCCGTAGACACGGAAGTAGGCGAACCATCCCTCCCCTGGGCTGGTCTTGATCCATTGCCCGGCCCGGCCTTCCGGCTCCCGGGGGCCGAAATGGAGATCGATGCTCCCGTCCGCGTTCGGGACGAAGGTCTCGACCAGGGAACGCAGGGCGGCCTTGTCCTGGGAGGTGGCGATCTGGGAGCGGGTTTTGCTGTCGTAGACAGTCACCGACCAGAACAGGCTTGCCGGAACGGGCTGGGGGACCTTGAGCACGTAGTTCCTGGATCCGTCCAGGTAGGCTCCGCCCTTGTCGCGGTGGCCCAGCCAATACAGGGAACCGGTGCCCGGCTTGCGGCGGAACATGGCCGGGGAGACGACGATGGCCTGGGCGAACCAGCGCTCCCTGGCCTGCACGTCCAGCTCGGTGGGCGTCTCGAAATCCCCGTTCTCGGGCTGGAGCCCCACCCATTCCCAGCGGCGATCCTTCCAGGCCATCCGCTCGGGACGGGTGCTGGCGAAGGCCTCCACCAGCATCTGATCCCGGGCGGCCTTGGCTGCCTTGGCCAGGATTCCCTTCATGCGATCGTCGGGAGCGAAGCGCCTGCCCTTCTCGATGCCCAGGGTCGCCAGCAGCCCGTACATGGGCCGGAACTCCTCGAAAAGGAGTTCTTCTTCCAGGACGGCGTGGAGATGCTCCCAGAAGAGGATGTTGTCCTCCCATTTCAGGCAGGTGAAATCGCCCGTCCTGTCGGTGGCGTCCATGAAGGAGATTTCCGGCGGCCGGTCGGCCCGGGACAGGGGATAGATCGCGATCTTCCCCAGGGTTTGCAGGGCGCCCCGGATATCCCCGCCCGCGGGGATGGCGCGCACGGCCATGAGGACCGCGAAGGTGGGCGAGGCGGAGACGATGAAGCCCGGAGGGGCCTGCAGCTTGTGACCCGGCGGCAGGAGGAGGTATCTCCCGCCCTTGCCGCCGTCCGGGCCGGGAATGCCGAGATCCTGGATCCAGCGCTGGTTGTGATCGTTCAGGAGGCCGATGTACCCGCCGGCGGGAACCTCGATCACCATGGGGCCGGCCTTCAGATCGAGGATGGCGCTCCCGTAGGGCGTGTCCGAATTGCCGGTGAAGACCACGTGGCGGGGTCCGGTCGAGAACGCCACCAGCGCCGTGTTGGGCGCCACCCCGGCCTTCAGGGTACCTTGCAGGATACCTTCCATGGACACCGTGGGGTAGAAGAACCGGTAGGCCTCCATGGCCCGGCTTTGGTCCTGCTCGTCGTGCACGCGAGCGGCGGTTTCCCGCGTGGGGAATCCCTGGTTGAAGGGGAGGTCGGCGAGCTCCTCAAGGCGGGCGGCGGCGCCGGACCGTATGCGGGTCGGATGAATCGGGTCTAGGATAAATAAATGCCGCCTCGCCGCGAAGTAAAGCGCGCCTGACGGGCCCGGTTTCCGCGCGGAATCAGCGTCCAGCTTCCCGACAGTCAGGTCCGGCTTCATCCCCGTCCCGGAGCGCATCGCCGTCTTCGACAACGACGGCACGCTCTGGTGCGAGCATCCGCTGCCGGTCCGGGTCTACTTCGCCCAGGACATGCTGGAGGCCCTGGCCGGGCGCGAAGCCGCCTATGACAGGGATTCCAGGGTAAGCCCGCTGGACGAGGACCTCCGGAATACGCGCACAACCTGTGCGTAAATATTGGAGCGGCCGCTTGGCCGGCATATATCCGATTCTTACTTTCGGGTTTTGGAAGTGAACGCCCACGGGATCGGCTGCGGAGAATCAGCATGGACGGAACGCTGCGGATACTGCATTTGGAAGACGATCCGATGGATGCCGAGATCGTCCGGAACATCCTCCGCCGGGAGACGGCCGAATGCGAAATCACCTGCGTGGACAACCGCGCCGACTTCGAGCGCGCCCTGGAGACCGCGGCCTTCGATCTCGTCCTCTCCGATTTTTCCGGGCCCGACTTCGACGGCCTGACCTCCTTGCGGCTGTCCCGCCAGAAGCTCCCGGATGCCCCGTTCATCTTCGTCTCCGGATCCATCGGCGAGGACGCAGCCATCGACAGCCTCCTGGGAGGGGCCACTGACTACGTCCTCAAGCAGCGGCTGAAGCGGCTGGGTCCGGCGGTGGCCCGCGCCTTCCGCGAGGCGAAGGAACGCAAGGAACGGAAGCTCCTGGAGGAGAAATTCCACCAGGCGCAGAAGATGGAGGTGGTCGGCCGCCTCGCGGGGGGGATAGCCCATGACTTCAACAACCTGCTGGCGGTGATCCTGGGCCACCTGGAACTGCTGATGGCCCGCAAGGACGCCGATCCCAGGCTGCAGGATTCGCTGCTCGACATCCACAAGGCGGCCGAATCCGCCGGAAGCCTCACCCGGCAGCTGCTCCTGTTCAGCCGGCAGCAGAGCCTCGCGACCCGCGCCCTGGACGTGAATCCCGTCCTCGCCGCCATGGCCCGGCTGCTGGGCCGGGTGCTGGGCGGCAACATCCGCCTGAAGTCCCATACACCCCCGGAAAGCCTGATCGTGAACGCAGACCCGGGCATGCTGGAACAGGTGATCATGAACCTGGTCATCAATGCGCGGGACGCGATGCCCGACGGGGGCCGGATCGACATCCGCGCCGGGCGGATCGAGCTGGAGGCCGGATCGGATGACGAGGCGGGGCGCAGCGGAAGCTTCGTCCTCCTCTCCGTGACGGACTCGGGCGCGGGCATCCCGCCCGAGGTGCTGCCCCGCATCTTCGATCCCTTCTTCACCACCAAGGAGCCCGGCAAGGGCACCGGCCTGGGCCTGGCCACGGTCTACGGCATCGTCCAACAGCACCAGGGCTGGATAGACGTGCGCAGCACGGCGGGGGAAGGCA
>CBILQL010000207.1:0-8028 GCA_966238865.1 uncultured bacterium | reverse complement strand
ACCTTGGCCTTTTTCATAGTGGACGCCTTCAAGGTGGCGGGCTTCCTGGCGGCGGCGGACTTCTTCGCTGTACGCTTCCCCGCCGGCTTGCCGGATGCCTCCCGCTTCGCCGCCGTCTTCGTTGCCTTCGCCTTCGTCTTCGACGCCATCTTTGCCGTCGTCTTCGCGGCGGATTTGCCGGCGGATTTCCCGCCGGAGGATTTCCGGGCGGAGGCTTTCTTCACGGTGGCCAAGGGCATGCTCCTCTCATCGTCGCGGCCCGCATCGGGCCGGTCGCCGACCCGTCGGGCCGGGCTTCGAAAGATAAGCATTCCGGGAAGCGGATTGCAACCCGGACGCGGAGACGATTCGCCGGGTGAAAGCCGGGGTCAGCCCGGGGGGCGCTGGGGCTTGTCCGCTTTCGCGAACTTCTGGTAATCGGGAGTGAACATCCGCGCCAGGAACTGGTCGCGGTGGTCGCAGAAATCCTTCCACTCGGTATTGCCCACGCCCTGCTTGGATTCGGTCTTGAGCGAGGCCGGGTTGATGTACTTCCCGTCCTTCTCCACGCGGTAATCCAGGTGCGGCGCCGTGGACATGCCGGTGGAGCCAAGGAACCCTATCACGTCCTTCTGTCGGACCCGCCGGCCGGCGCCCATGCCGGCGGCATAGCCGTTGAGATGGGAGTAATAGGTGGAATAGACCCCGTTATGGCGGATCTTGATGGTCTTGCCGTAGCCGTTCACCCATTTCGCGTACTCCACCACGCCGTCCCCGGCCGCGAGGATCTTGGTGTTGATGGGGGCGGCGTAGTCGATGCCCCAATGGGGGCGCCGGACGCCCAGGATGGGGTGCAGGCGCGTGCCGAAGCCGGAGGAGACGCGCGCGAAGTTGAGCGGCGCCTTGAGCAGCATCTTCTCCAGGCTGCGGCCCTGGTGATCGTAATACCCGCCCTTGTAGGAGATGCCGTAGAACTCGTGGCCGTTGTTGACGTACTTGGCCGACAGCACGTCCCCGTAGCCACGGAAGGCGCCGTCCTCGGTGTAGCGCTTCTCCACCAGCAGGCTGAACTCGTCGCCCACACGGGGGTCCTTGAAGAAGTCCACGTCCCAGGCGAAGATGCGGGTGACGAGCTGGATGAGGGCCGGCGACTCCCCCTTCTGCAGGAACGCGTCGTACAGGCTCGTGGCCAGGGTGCCGTTCACCAGCACGGTGTCGGTGCGGTACTTGATGGGAACCAGCCCATAGTCCATGGAGGCGATGCGGAACCCCGCGACCGCGGTCTCGCTGCGCTGCAGCAGATGGTGGCTCGCGGAATTCCGATCCTCCAGCGCAAAGGATTCCACCGCCGTGTCCCCGCCGGCCATCCGGAACACCACCCGGTACGGCTGTCCGGCGAAGAGCTTGAAGCGGAAGTTGTCCTTGATGCTGGAGAGCAGCAGATCGCCCTCGGCCTCTTCCAGGCCCAGGGAACGCACGATGGAGATGAAGCTCTCCCCCACCTTGACCTTGGCGAGCAAGGTGTCGAGGCGGGCTGCCGGTACGGCGGGTGCGGCGGGGGCCGCCGACTCCGGCGCGCGGGAGGCGTCGCGGCAGCCCGGCAGGGACAGCGAGAGGGCCGCCGCGCACAGGGCCGCGGGGATGCCGCGCGCGAGGGTCCGTCGGGAGGCGGGGCTTTCGGTTTTTCCTGTGGCCATGATCTCACCTGTCCGGAGGCGCTCGGCGCGCTTCCGGCTTTCCCGGTCGGATTCGTTTGATCGGGCGGACCGCGCGCAGGCGCGGGCCAGTCCCTTGGAGCACACCGCCCCTGGGGCGGCGGCCGCTGATGCGGCGGCGTTTTCCAGGGCCACACCCAATATACTCCATGGCCAAAAATCCCGCCAATGAAAAACCGGGAGCCGCATTCCCTTTTTCCGCACTCTGGGATCCGTAAAATCCACCGACAGTGAGGGTGTTTTCAAACAGCGAAGGCGGGCCCGCGGGGCCTGCGGGACCGGGCCGCCAAGGTAGCGTTAAAGTTACAGTAAGATGTCCGTTTCCGCTGCAACTCCCCCGGCCCGGGAACGGCCCGACCCCAGGCGCGGCGCAGGCGGCTATCCGGGAGCGGAATCAGGGCGCGCGGCCCGCAGGCAGGACAGGGCCTCGGCCAGGGCCACCTCCAGATCGAAGAGCAGCCGGGGCAGGCTTTCCTCCCCGGCCCGGCCGCTCCCGGCGGCCTCCTCGGCGGCGGCGGCCAGCCGGCGGACCTCCACCGCCCCGACGTTCCCGGCCAGGCAGGCCAAGGTATGCGCGGACAAGGCCACCTTGCGGGGATCGCCCTCGCGGCCGCCGGCCCAGGCCTCCTCGAGGCGCGGAGGCGCCTCGCGCAGGAAGAGGTCGATGAGGCGGATCACGAATCCTTCGGACCGCTGGCGGCGGACGCGGGCGAGGACGTTTTCATCGAGGCTGTTTCCGCCGGCCATGGGGCACCTCGCGGGGAAGGTGTGACATCCCCATTCTATCTTTCGGGGGCCTGCATGGCAACGATGCCGTGTCGCGGCGGGAGAAGACGGACCGGCACGGAGCGGGAGAAGAAGTTTCGATTCCCGCCCGGGCCGGCAGCCGAGGCCGGGCCGGAATCCGAGGCCGGCGCTGCCGGCCCCCGGGAACCTCAGCCCTGCGATTTCCGCAGCAGGTTCCGGACGCGGCCCACCAGCTCCAGGGGGGAAAAGGGCTTGACCAGGTAATCGTCGGCGCCTGCCTGGAACCCGAAGGCCACGTCCTTCTCGCGGCCCAGGGAGGCGAGCAGCAGGATGGGCGTGCCGGAAGTGGCGGCGCTGGTGCGCAGGCGCTGCACCATCTCGGCCCCGCCCTCCCCGGGCAGGCGCACGTCCACGATGACGAGGGAGTAGCCGCCCTTGGCGGCGGCCTCGCGTGCGGAGCGGCCGTCCTGCACGTGCCGGATGCTGAAGCCCTCCCGTCCCAGCCGCTGCTTGATGATGAGGGCCACGGTCTCGTCCGGCTCGGCGAGCAGGATGGACTTGGCCTGCAGGGTGGGCTTGTCCACGGCGGTGAGCACCGCGTTGCGCCCCTGGGCCTTGGCCAGGTACAGGAAGCGGTCCGCATCGGCGACGGTCTCCTCCACCCCGGCGTCCTTCCCAGCCTCGCAGACGCCCGCGGAGAAGGTGACCTGGAAGCCGCGCCCTCCCGGAGCCTGGAAGGTGTGCGATGCGAGGGCGTCCAGGGCCTTGCGGACCGCGTTCCCGGCGCCTTCCACGCCGGTGTTGGGGAACAGGGCGACGAACTCCTCCCCGCCCCACCGCGCCAGGAGATCGGATTTCCGCAGGGAGTCGGACAGGATGCCGGCGGTCTTGCGCAGCACCTCGTCGCCCATGGCGTGGCCGAAGGTGTCGTTGATGTATTTGAAGCGGTCCAGGTCGAGGATGGCCGCGGAGACGGACTCGCCCCGGCGCGAGGCCAGGGAGACGTTGCGCTGGAAGGCCTCGCGGAATGCGGCCCTGTTGGGGAGGCCAGTCAGGGGATCGCGGCGGCTCTCCCGCAGGCTGCCCTCGCTGCGGAACAGCCAGGACGACACGGCCGCGCAGATGGTCTCCACCTCGAAGGGCTTCTCGTAATAGGCGTCCGCGCCCAGGGCGAAGCACTCGGTCTTGGGCTGGGCGCCCAGCTTGGCCGAGAGCACGATGACCGGCACGTTGGCGGTGGCGGGGCGCTCCTTGAGCCGCAGCAGGAAGTTGCGCCCGTCGGTGTCGGGCAGCATGAGGTCGAGCAGGATGAGCGAGACGCGCTTCTCCTCGAGGAGGGCCGCGGCCCGCTCCGCCGTGCCGGCCGTGAACACCTCGCGGTTGGAGGCGGCCAGCACCGTCTCGAGCAGGTCGGCGATGTAGGGATCGTCGTCGATGACCAGGATGCCGGACTTCTCCTCCATCTCGGAGACGGCGCAGATCCGGCGCATGGCCTCGAGCAGCCTCTCCAGGCTGGCCGGGAAGCCGGCGGGCGGCGAGTCCTCCAGCGCGCCGGCGGCGTCGGTGATCTCCGGGTACCCGTAGGTGGCTCCCGACCCCCGCAGGGTGTGGGCCAGGCGGCGCACCGAATCCATGGCGTCCGGATCCCGGTCGAGCTCGCGGCGGGCGGCCTTCAGGGCCTCCATCCGGGTGGCGAGGCCCGCCCGGTACCACTTCTTCAGGTCTTCCACGGACCTCCGGAGGGAAGGCGGGGCCGTCCCCGCGCCCCGGTGCGGGATGTCAGTGCCAGCCGAAGTCCTTTCCGGACCGGAGCGTGTCCTGCTCGCGGATGAGCCAGGCGCGGGCCGTGCCCAGCATGTCGTCGAGGTGGCAGAGCAGCGGCAGGATGATGTCCTTGGCGCCCTGGACGGCGAGGCGCTCGATGCGCTCCGCCATGTCGCGCACCTCCGTAGCACCCACGTTACTGGCCGCGGCCTTGATGGAGTTCACCGCGTTCCCGAGGGCCTTGAGGTCGCCGGCCTTGCCGCGGTCGCACGCGGCTTCCATCCGCTGCGGGACCTTCTCCAGGAACTGGTCGATGACGCGGGAGATGAGCTCGATGCCGCCCAGGCGTTCCAGGCGGTCCAGGGCTCGCTTGTCGAAGGGGATGTCGGAGGCGTATACCATATTCTGCTCCGGTGCATGCGGCGCCGGACCCATGCGTCCGGCCTGCCCGATGGATCGATCTTACCACCGGGTTTTCGGGGATGGCCAGGGAATTGGATCGCCGCCGCGGCGCGCGCGCCCAGTCACCGCGGGGTTCGTGGCGGAAACCTCCCAAAAGCTCCAATCGCCGCCGGTCCCCGCCCGGGCCGCGGCCGTCCGGACGCCGGAGGCGCGCCTACAGAAACGGGAGGTCCCCAAAAAATGGAACCGATGCTTCCAGAGTAATGCCATCCTCGCAGACAGTAGTCTGGTACGGGAGCACCTCCACGCCGGCACGGACCGCTTCCGCGAGGCCCCGGGCATAGGCCGGGTCGATCTCCCCGGCGGCCCGGAACCCCGGCCCGCCGTCGCCGCGCTGGATCAGGAACAACACCGCCGCCCGGTGCCCGGCCCGGACCGCCTCCGCCAGATCGCGCATGTGCTTGAGGCCCCTTGCGGTGACGGCGTCGGGGAAGGCGTACAGTCCGTCCCGTCCCACCAAGGTGACGCTCTTGACCTCCAGGTAGAGCCGGCCGCGCGGCCCCGAGAGGAGGAAGTCGCAGCGGCTGTTCCTGCCGAAGGCGGCCTCGCGCCTCGTCCCGCCGAACCCGGCCAGGGACGGGATGCGGCCCTCGGCCAGCGCCTCCGCCACCACGGCGTTGGCCAGGGCCGGATTGACCCCGATCCAGCAGGCGCCGTTGTGGACGAGCTCCAGGGTATGCGCCAGCTTGCGCCGGGGGTTGGGGCTGCGGCTGAGGCGGGCCGGGAAACCCGGTTCGGCGCAGCCGGCCATGGCCCCGGGATTGGGGCAATGCGCCGTGAGGACGGAGCCGTCCGGCAGGCGCACGTCCGCGAGGAAGCGCTTGTAGCGGCGGACCAGGACGGCCGGTATCAGGGGGGCGGGGAAGCGCATGGGGCCGTCCGGCAAAATAACACCGGGCATGGAATCGGGCACGGTTACTGGTCCGCGCCCCGGACCCGTCGAAGAGAGCGTGGAAGGCAGGCGATAAAATTGGGAATCGACGCCGGATTTTTTAACCTTTACCCGTGCCGAGAACGCCGGGTGCCATCTTCGACTGGGACGGGGTCCTCATCGATTCCTCGCGTCCCCACGAGGAGAGCTGGGAACGCCTGGCCCGGGAAGCCGGGCGCTCCCTGCCGACGGGGCATTTCCTCAAGGGATTCGGCATGAAGAACGAGGCCATCATCCCGGGCATCCTGGGCTGGACGTCCGATCCGGCGGAAATCTTCCGTCTCTCCCTGCGCAAGGAGGAGCTGTACCGCGACATCATCCGGGAACGGGGCATCCCGCCCCTGCCCGGCGCCCGGGAGTTCCTGGAGCGGCTCGCCGCCGCCGGCGTCCCGATGGCCATCGGCTCCTCGACCCATCGCCTCAACATCGAGACCTCCCTGGAAATCCTGGGGCTGCGGAGCCTTTTCCGGGCCCTCGTCACCGCCGAGGACGTGAGCCGCGGCAAACCCGACCCGGAAGTGTTCCTCAAGGCCGCCGCCGCTCTGGGCATGCCGCCCTCGGACTGCGTGGTCTTCGAGGACGCGCCGGTGGGCATCGAGGCCGCCCTCGCCGGCGGCATGAAAGTGGTTGGAGTGGCCACCACGCACCCGTCCGCGGGCCTTTCGCGCGCGCACACCGTGGTCGCGCGCCTGGACGAACTCGACGCGGCGCGCCTGGAGGCCCTGATTGCCTGATCCGGCGTCTACGCCGGACCCGGCCAGGGCCGCGGGGGAGGAGGCCCCGCGCGTCGGCCTGTCCCTGAGCCGGGACCAGCGCGAATACGTGCGCCGGGAGGTGATCCGCCGCACCCTGGAGGAGCAGAAGCGGCTCTGGGCCGGGGATCGCGGCCTGGAAGTGGCCATCAACGACGCGGTGTACCAGGAGCAGGAGCGGCTGCGCACCGAGAAGCCCACCCGCGAGACCCGCGGGCAGGCGCGCTTCTGGGCCCAGGTGGCCGCCGAGTTCCACCGCGTGTCCGACGCCGATCGGGAAGCCATCATGGCCCGCATCGTCGACATGTACGTCGACGAGATCATGGGCTATTTCAACCCCGTGCTCCACAACCTCGCCGCGCAGGTCATCCCCTGGGGCCTCAAGGCCATGCTGAGCCGGGTCTCCCCCGCCTCCTTCCTGCGCTGGGTCGGCGACCGGCTCGACCTGGAGGAGAACCTCACCATCGGCGGACCGGTGGAGGACATCCGCGCCCTGTCGCGCAAGGCCACTTTGCTCATGACCCCGACCCACGTGAGCAACATGGACAGCGTGGTCATCGGCATCGGCCTCTACGCGCTGCGCCTGCCGCCCTTCACCTACGGGGCCGGCCTCAACCTGTTCAGCAACCCGGTGGTGGCCTTCTTCATGAACAACCTGGGGGCCTACAAGGTGGATCGCCGCAAGAAGAACGGCATCTACAAGGCGGCGCTCAAGCAGTACGCCACCCTCTCCCTGGAGATGGGCCAGCACAACCTCTTCTTCCCGGGCGGCACCCGCAGCCGCAGCGGCGAGGTGGAGCGGCACCTCAAGCTGGGCCTCCTCGGCTGCGGGCTCAACGTGTACGTGTCGAACCTCCTGGCGGGCAAGCCCGACCCGGATCTCTTCGTGGTCCCCTGCACCCTTTCCTACGCCCTGGCGATGGAGGCCCGCACCCTCATCGAGGACCATCTCAAGGAGACCGGGAAGAGCCGCTACCTCCGCATCCGCAAGGAGACCTCCGGCTTCAAGGCCCTCAACTTCTGGCGGAACCTGCAGCGCATGGACTCCCGCATCCACCTGCATTTCGGGCAGCCCCTCGACCTCTTCGGCAACCGGGTGGACCGGGACGGCGTGAGCCGGGACGCCCATGGGCGCGCCATCGACCGCCGCAAGTACGTGGAGGGGCCGGACGGCCGGCCCTGCCATTCCCCCCAGCGCGACCAGGAATACACGCGGGAGCTGGGGCGCGCCCTGCAGGCGTCCTTCCGCGCCGGCAACGTGGTCCTGACCACCCACGCCGCCGCCTTCGCAGTTTTCGAATGCCTGCGCCGCCGGAATCCCCAGTACGATCTCTACCGGCTGCTGCGCACCGATGGGCCCGACGCGGGCACGACCCTGGCCGAGGCGGTGGCCGCCCTGGCGGACTTGCAGGAGCGCCTGCGGGCCGTCGAGGAGCGGGGCGGGATCATCCTGGCTCCGGAGACGCGCGCGCTCTCCCCGCGGGAGATCTTCGGGAACGCCCTGGCCCATTTCGCCAGCTTCCACGACGGGAGCGTGCTCAAGGCCGAAGGCAAGCGGGTCTGGACCGAGAACATGAAGCTGCTCTACTATTACCGCAACCGCCTGTCCGGATACGGACTGGAGGATGGGCGCGATCGGGCGGCGGACCCGGGTCCTGGCGCTGCGCACGCCGCCGCC
>CBILQL010000206.1:0-8031 GCA_966238865.1 uncultured bacterium | reverse complement strand
ATATCGTCCCCTGCCCGGACGCCGCCGCCGGGGTCTCGCTGGTGGCCGACCTGGTCTGCGACCGCCTGCCGGGCCGCTTCGGCTACCATCCGCTCCGCGACATCCAGGTGCTCAGCCCCATGAACCAGGGGCCGATGGGCACCGCGGCCCTCAACCAGGCCCTGCAGGCCCGCCTCAATCCCTTCTCCGAGGGCGTGGAGCATCGCGATCGCGTCCTGCGCGTCCGCGACAAGGTGATGCAGCTGCGCAACAACTACGACAAGGGCGTATTCAACGGCGACGTGGGCTACGTGCGCTCCGCCTCCGCGGCGCGGCGCGCGGTGACGGTCGACTTCGACGGCGAGGACGTGGAGTACGAGGGCGAGGAGCTGGATCAGCTGGCCCTGGCCTATGCCGTGTCGGTGCACAAGAGCCAGGGCAGCGAATTCCGGGCCGTGGTCCTGCTGCTGACCCGCGCCCATTGGGCCATGCTCCAGCGCAACCTGCTGTATACCGGGATCACCCGGGCCCGGGAGAACCTCTTCCTGGTGTCCCAGCCGGAGGCGGTGCGCCGGGCGGTGGAGAACAACCCCGCCGTCCGCCGCAATACGCGCCTGGCCGAGGCGCTGTCCGAGGAGATGGCCTCGTACGCCTTCTGACGCCCAGGGCCCTTATTTCACTGTCAGCCGATCCATGTTGGGGCCGCTCGATCCGGTGGCGGTGGCGCGGATGAGGCTGGTCCCGGCCGGCAGCGCCGCGTCGAGGCCCGTCGTGGACCAGGTGGTCCACGCCCCGGTGGCCGGGAAGGCGAGGCTCGAGCCCACCACCGTGCCGTTCACGCGGATCGCCAGGGGCCGGCTCCCGGACGCCAAGGCATAGCGGAACTCCAGGCGGTACGTGCCCGCCGACGCCACGTTCACCGTCCACTCCACGTAATCGCCCGAGGCGTTGAGATAGTCCACGAATCCTGTGCCGGTATAGCCGGCATGGTTCGACGCGATCACCGCGCCGGAGCGCGCCGCGCTTTCGGCCTGGTAGACGGTGCCGACGGACTCCAGGAAGGTCGCCGTGTACGTCGTATTGGCGGCCGGCGTCGAGATTTCGTGGAGGGCGGCGCCGCCGTCCGACCAGGAGGCGAAGCGCCAGGTGCGGCCGCCCGTGGTCTGGTGCGTCACGGCTTCCACGGAGCGGATGATGCCGACCACGCCGGTGAATGTGTACGGCGTCGCGACGGGCTGGCCGTCCAGCTTGAGCTGCAGCCCTGACGGCGTGGCGGCGAGGGTCACCGTCGCCTTGCGGGGCTGGATGTCGCGGTACACCTGGTGGGTGAGGCCGCCGGCGTCCCGCACCGTGAGATAGACCCGGTACCAGATGTTCGACGAGGTCTCGCCCCGGGTCGGGATGGTGAAGGTTCCGGACGCCGATCCCGTGGTGGGCGGCAGGAAGGGATGGCTGTGGGTGTCATGGTGGAGATCCACCTGCCAGGTGAAGGCCGAGGCGGGCAGGGCGCCGTCCTCGGGATCGCTGCCGCTGCCCGAATAGGCGATCGTCTCCCCGCCGCTGAAGAGCGAGCCGGCGGCCGGCGTCGCGATGACGGCGGTGGGCGGCCGGTTGGAGGTCACCGTCAGCTCCGCCGCGTCGCTGGTGGCGCTGCCGTAGGCGTTCGTCACGATGGCGCGGAAGCGGGCCCCGCTGTCGGCGACCTGGACCGGGGAGAGCGTGTAGGAGGCCGCCGTGGCCCCCGGGATGTCGACGCCGTTCCGCTGCCACCTGTAGGAGAGGGGCGCGGCCCCGGAGGCCGTGACCGTGAAGGTCGCGCTGCCGCCCACCGACGTGGTGACGCTCGCGGGATGGTTGGTGATGGCCGGCGCCTGGCCGCCGTTATAGGAGATCCTCCGCAGCACGCCCCCGCCCCGGGCCAGGTAATAGAGGGCGCCTTCGGGACCCACCTTCAGATCGACAGGGCTGGAGATCCCGGTGGCGAACGCGATCACCGTCTTGGTGACGAGGTCGATGCGGCGGATCCAGCCGTTGCAGTAGTCGGCGAAGAAATAGTCGCCGGCATATTCCGCCGGGTATTGGGGCGAGGCGGGGTTGTAGAAGGCCCCGCCGGTGATGGCGCAGCCGTCGCCGCGCCCGTAGGCGTAGAAGGGCGTCTTGAAGCGCGAATCGGATGTTGGCCCCTCCGTCGTCGGCCAGCCGTAATTGGCGCCCGCCTGGCCCTCGTCGATCTCCTCCCAGGTGCTCTGGCCCACGTCGTTGATGAAGATGCGGCCGTTGCCCGGCTGCACGTCGAAGGTGAAGGGATTGCGCAGCCCCAGGGCCCAGATAGCCCGGTTCTTCCCGGAGGCACTGCCGTAGAAGGGATTGTCCGTGGGGATGGTGCCGTCCTTGTTGAGGCGGAGCATCTTCCCCAGGAGGTTGGCCAGGGTCTGGGAATTCGACCCGGTGGCGTTGTCGCCCACCGCGACATAGAGCTTCCCGTCGGAGCCGAAGTGCAGCGCGCCGCCGTTGTGGTTGGTGGCGCTGCTCAGGTTATCCAGTTCGAGGAGGATGGTTTCGCTGCCCGATTGGACGACGTCGGGATTGGTCGCCGAGGCCGTGAAGCGGCTGAGGCGGTTGTGGACGCTCGGCGAAGTGGCGGTGTAGTAGACGTAGATGTACCGGGTGGCGGCGAAGTCGGGATCGAAGGCCACTCCCAGCAGGCCCCGTTCGCCCGAGCTGGTGGTGGTCACGGTCAGGAAGGGAGCGGAGAGGAGGGCGCCGTTCTTGACGACCCGGAGCTGACCGCCCTGCTGGCACACGAAAAGGCGCCCATCCGGCGCAAAGGCCATGGCGGTCGGGGACGACAGGCCGGACACCACGGTCGCCTCGGTGAAATCGGCCGGGACCGCCAGGCTGGCGGCGGTCCGCAGGCTTACGGGGCCGCGCTTCGTTCCAGGCCCGCGCTCCGCATCCGTGCCGGCGACCTGATCGCCGGACCCCAGGCAGCCTCCGAGCAGGAGGGCCGCGGCCAGGACGAGGCCGGGGCGGACAGTCGGCGGGAAAAGTCGGCGCAGGGGCGACGGAAAAAAGGCCGAACTCCGGACAGGACGGTGGGGACCGCGCATCTTCATTCTCCGGGTTGGGCTCCACCAGAGGCGGAGAGAGGTGTACAGATTGGCTGCTCCGTTACGGGAGGCGAGCGGAAGATAGACTCGCGCCAGGGGTGGCGCAAATCGCACGCGGAATCTGGGCGATTGGATCTGTGACTATTTGTACAACCGCAAATCCCATCCAACCGTGAAATGAATCACGGGTCAGGGCGGCCTGCGGCGTCCCTAAGGTGTGCGGAGTCCCCTCAGGCGGGGAGCGCCTTCAGGTGCGCAGGCGTTCGAGAGTGGACTTGAGCTTCTGGATCCGCGGCTCAGCGGGATCGGCCTCGTCGACCTGCCGGCGCAGATCGTCGATGAGGCGCGCGTAGGTCTCGCTCACCTGGTTGCAGGCGTCCTCCAGGGTCTTGAGATCGTCCCCGGGCCGGAACTTGAGGCGGTAGGCCAGGTCGCCGGTCGTTATCACGTCGGCCCATTTCTTCACGCGATACAGCGGCACCGACAGCTTGCGGGAGAAATACAGGGCCGCCCACAGGCCGATGCACAGGGAGACCACGTCGGAGATCACGAAGGCCGGGATGACCACGTCCATCAGGTTCTCTTCCAGGAGCTCCCCCATGGCCGTCCAGCCCGCCGACTCGCCGGCGGTTCCCGCCTCCGAGGAGGCAACCGCGTTGTAGCGCAGGTAGAACAAGGTGCAGATGGTGGTGGCCATGAGCACGCCGGCCAGGTTCAGTAACGCCAGGATGCGGATGATGTAGGGCCACTGCAATTCCGGAAGGATGATGAAATTCCGGATCGGGTGGCGCTGCGCCTTGCTCCCGTTGTTTGGGCTCATAGGATCATTATAGGGATTGGACCGGGGTTGCCTGCAAAGGCGCCATCCGGGAATGATGCCGGGAGCAGCCCCAAAAAGCGGCAACTCCCCAAGAAACCCGAGCTCTAGGGCAGGTTCTTGCCGAGCAGCTCCTGCTGCATGGCGACCAGGCGGGCGCAGCCCTTCTCGGCCAGATCGAGGAGCTGGTTGAGCTGGGCGCGGGTGTAGGTGCTCTCCTCGCCCGTGCCCTGCACCTCGACGAAATGCCCGGCATCGGTCATCACCACGTTCATATCGACTTCCGCCTCCGCGTCCTCGGCATAGCAGAGATCGAGCAGCGGCTCGCCGTCCACGATCCCCACGCTCACGGCGGAGACGAAGTTGTTCAGGATGCGTGGGGCCGGCGCTGCGCCGGGGATGACCGCGGCCGATCCGGGGACGGCGGGCGCCGCGGCCTTGATGCGCATCAGGGCCCGGGCCAGGGCCACGAAGCCGCCCACCAGGGACGCCGTGCGGGTGCCGCCGTCGGCCTCGATCACGTCGCAGTCGACGATGATGTGCCGCTCCCCCAGGGCCTCCAGGTTGCAGACGCCGCGCAGGGATCGGCCGATGAGGCGCTGGATCTCGTGGGTCCGCCCCGAGGGGCCCGACCGCTCGCGCTTGACGCGCGTATTGGTGGAGCGGGGCAGGAGGTTGTACTCGGCGGTGACCCAGCCCTTCCCCTTGCCCTTGAGCCAGCGCGGGATCTCGTCGTCCACGGTGGCGCAGCACAGGATGCGCGTCCTGCCCACCTCGATGAGGCAGGATCCCTCCGCGCTCTGGACGAAGTCCTCGGTGATGCGGATGGGTCTCAACTGGTCCTGCTTGCGTCCGTCCACGCGGGGCATGCTGCTCTCCTTGGATGCGGGCGCCCAGGGCGCCCTTCGTTTGTCACTTGCTCGCCGGCCGTCACCGCTTGCGGGAGGCCGCCCGGGATTTTCCGCGCCCCGCCTTCCGGCCTTGGTCCGCGGGGGGTTCCGAACCCCGGAAAGCCGGGGTCTTCGCGGCGGGATAGCTGCCCAGGACCTTGAGGCGTCCGGCGATTTCCTGGAGATGCTCCAGGGCCTTGTCGACCCGGGCCTCGCCCTGGCCTCCGGCGAAGTCGAGGTAGAACCAGTATTCGAAAGGCTTCAGGGGGTTGGGCCGCGACTCGATCTTGAGCAGATCGATGTCGCGCAGGGCGAACACGCCCAGGCTGCGGAAGAGGACGCCCACCTGGTTGCGGGCGGGCATGAAGGCGATGCTGGTCTTGAGCCCTGTGCCTGAGGCCGTGGAGCGGGTCCTCCCGGCCACGGAGGAGGCGCTTCGGGTCGCGGGGGCGGCCGGAGCCGCGGAGGCGGCGCCCAGGGCGCGGCGGGCCTTGGCCTCGCCCTTCGCGGTGGCGACGGCGAGGAAGCGCGTGTAATTGCCCGCGTGGTTCTGGAGGTTGCGGCGCAGCACCTTGAGCCCATAGAGCTCGGCGGCCAGGGAGCTGGCGATGGCGGCAGCGCCCGCGGGAGCTTCCCGGGCCACCGATTCGGCGGCACCGGCCGTGTCGAACCAGGTCACCGGCTTCGCCCGCTTCTCCTTGGCGAAGAAATGGCTGCACTGGGCCAGGGCCTGGGGATGGGAGCGCACCTCGCGGATGGCCGTCCACGACGTCGAGGGATGGCACATGAGCACGTGCTCCACCTTGAGCCGGGTCTCCCCCACGATGGTGAGGTCGTTGGCCAGGAGCAGATCGTAATTCTGGTGGATGCTGCCGGCCAGTGAATTCTCGATGGGGATCACGCCGATGTCGGCCTTGCCCTGGGACACCGCCGCGAACACGGCGTCGAAGGTCTCGCAGGGGAGAGTCTTGATCCCGGCGCCCAGAAGCTGGCGGCAGGCCAATTGGCTGTAGGCGCCTGGGACGCCCTGGAAGGCTGATAGCATGGGGAAGAAAAATTAATAAGAGTCCTCGACTCCCGAATCTCATTTTTCGGCAAAATTCCGCAGATGGAGGGTTTTATGGCATGAAATCGCCTTCCGCTCATTGGCTGGTGGTCCTATCTCAACCTATCACCAATGGTCGACTATGTTATCCTGGAAAAGAACTTCGGCCTGATAGGGGCGGCGACTATCGGCTACAGGTATGGAATTCTAAGAACAACGGGAAACTACGAATTTTTATATGGCGACAAAAGCCGGAACGGTATTGTTCGATATTCCAAGCTCGGCCCGAACGTGGGGATTGATTACAAGAAAAACGCTACTCGAATTGTATTGGATTATGATTGGTTTTTCCGATCGGCCTTTCAGGGCCGGAAATCCACGAATTTTATGGCGGCTTTGTTTTCGGGAAGTGAATTACTCCAGCAGGCGCCGCGCCCCCGCATATCGGCTGCCGAAATAGGGCGCGTCCAGGGCGCTGTAGGCCACGCCCACGCTGGTGGAGCTATGGATGAAGTAGTTGCGTCCTATGTAGATGCCGGCGTGATCGATGACGCCCTTCTCCCGGAAGAACACCAGGTCCCCGGGCCGCAAATCGCCCCGCTCCACAGCCCTCCCCTCCCGGAACTGCTCCCGGGAGCTGCGCGGCAGGTCCATGCCGTAGATCTCGGCGAACACCTGGCGAATGAACCCGGAACAATCCATCCCCCGCCGACTCTGCCCACCCATCCGATGCGGCGTCCCCAGATAGGCCTCCGCAGCCCGCCGCAGACGCGAGACCCGGGTATCCCCAGCAGGGGGCAAGTCATCGGGAACCGCCGCCACTGGGGTCATGGCCGCAGTAGGGGTCAGGTAGCCGCCGAGATCGCGCACGTAATAGGGCCTCGGTCCCGGCGAGCAGGAGGGGATGACCAGCAGGACGCCGGCGATGGCGAAGAGGGCAGGCGGAGGCTTCATCGGAAAGGTCCTCCGGACAAGATACCGAATCCGGACGCGGCCCGCCAGAGGCCGGCCCCGGAAGTTCCGGGACCGCGTCTCAGGCGGCCAGGGACTCCACGGCGGAGGCCACCTGGAGCAGGCCCTCCTCGTCGAAGGGCTTGCCGATGAGCTGGAGGCCCACGGAGAGCTTGCCGGAGCGGGCCGCGGGCTGGGACAGGGCCGGGAGGCCCGCCAGGTTGATGGCCACGGTGTAGATGTCCTGCAGGTACAGCGACATGGGATCGGCGAACATCTGGCCCACCTTCTGGGGCAAGGTGGGCATGGTGGGCGTGGCCACCACGTCCACGCCGGCGGCGAAGGCCTTGCCGAAGTCGTCGGTGATGAGACGGCGCACCTTCTGGGCCTGCATGTAATAGGCGTCGTAGAAGCCCGAGGACAGGACGTAGGTGCCGAGCAGGATGCGCTTCTTGACCTCGTAGCCGAAGCCCTCGGAGCGGCTCTTCGCATAGAGGTCGAAGAGGGTCTTGGCGTCCTTGGCGCGGCGGGAATAGCGCACGCCGTCGTAGCGGCTCAGGTTGGCGGAGGCCTCGGCGGTGGCGATCACGTAGTAGGCGGCGATGGCGTTGACGACGCGCGGCAGGGAGATCTCGCGCACCTGCGCGCCCTCCCGCTCCAGGCCCTTCACGGCCGCTTCCACGGCGGCGCGCACCTCGGGGGCCAGCCCCTCGCCGAAGCATTCCTTGGGAAGCCCCACCACCTTGCCCTTCACGCCTTTGCCCAGGGAGGCGGCGAAGTCCGGCACCGGGGACTGGGAGGAGGTGGCGTCCCGGGCGTCCCAGCCCGCGATGGCGTTCAGCAGGTAGGCGGAGTCGGCGACGTTGGCGGAGAAGGTGCCGATTTGATCGAGGGACGAGGCGTAGGCAACCAGGCCGTAGCGGGAGACGCGCCCGTAGGTGGGCTTGAGGCCGACCAGGCCGCAGCAGGAGGCGGGCTGGCGGATGGAGCCGCCCGTGTCCGATCCCAGGGCCACGGCCACGGAGCCGCTGGCCACGGCCACGGCGCTGCCGCCGGAGGATCCGCCGGCGATGACCGACTCGTCGAGCGGGTTCTTGGGCGCGCCGAAATAGCTGGTCTCGGAAGTGGACCCCATGGCGAACTCGTCCATGTTGGTCTTGCCCACCGGCACGGCCCCGGCGGCCAGGAGGCGCGCGGAGGCGGTGGCGTCGTAGGGCGCCTCGAAGTTCTCCAGGATGC
>CBILQL010000205.1:0-8032 GCA_966238865.1 uncultured bacterium | reverse complement strand
ATGTCCCACAGGACGTTCGAGGTATACGCCAGGCTGGCATGCGCGGAGCTCGCCAGGGTGGCCAGGCCCGTCCGGATGTCGGCCGCCAGGGTCTCCGGCAGGTTACGTTGCGCGCGCGGGCTCAAGGGCCTCCTCCTTCCGGGCGTAGATGCGCCGCACCACGGCCTCGATCTCGGGCTTCTCGAAGGACAGGTCGCGCACCTGGAGGCGCGAGAGCAGGAGCTGGGTGAGGTCCTTGCCCGCCAGGCGGTCCTCGTAGAGGAGCACCACCCGCCTGGCCTCCCAGGATCCCACCCGCGCCCCCAGGCGCTCCGCCTCGGCGGCGAAGGCGGCCTTCTCCGCCTCCGACGGCGCCGCCTCGAGGTCCGCCAGCAGGCGATGCTCCCGGGCGAAGCGCTGCTCGAAGGCTTCGAGGCCCCCGTCGAAGAGCAGCGTCCCCTTGTCGAGCAGGATTACCCGCCGGCAGGTCTCGGTGATGTCCTTGAGGTCATGGGTGGTGAGCAGCACCGTGCAGCCGTGGGCGGACT
This sequence comes from uncultured bacterium, assembly GCA_966238865.1. Classification (GTDB taxonomy): domain Bacteria; phylum Fibrobacterota; class Fibrobacteria; order UBA11236; family UBA11236; genus CBILQL01. Next base: position 7,505 of record CBILQL010000205.1, on the reverse strand, counting down.
GCATGTGCTTGATCAGCTCCCGGGCCTGCTCCCGCGCCAGCACGTCGAGCCCGATGGTGGGCTCGTCCAGGAAGGCGAGCCGGGGGGCGTGCAGGAAGGCGGCGGCCAGGTCGCAGCGCATGCGCTGTCCCAGGGAGAGCTGGCGCACCGGCACCTTCATCAGGGGATCCAGGTCGAGCAGGCGCCGGGCCGTGCCGTAGGTCTCCGCGAACAGGGCCGGAGGCACGCGGTACATGGTCCGGAGCAGGTCGAAGGTCTCCCGCACCGGGATGTCCCAGAGCAACTGCGGCCGCTGCCCGAAGACCACCCCGATGGACAGGGCCAGCTGGCGCCGCTCCTTCCAGGGCCGGTAGCCGAGCACCGTGAGCTCGCCGGCGGTGGGCTTGAGGATGCCGGTGAGCATCTTCATGGTGGTGGACTTGCCGGCTCCGTTCTCGCCGATGAGCCCCACAGCCTCGCCGTGCCCGATGCGGAAGTCGAGATCGCGGACCGCCGGGACCGCCTCGGTGCGCGCCCCCGCGAAGGCCCGCAGGGCCCCGAGCAGCCCCGGCTGCTTCACCTTGCGCCGGTAGGACTTGGAAAGGCTGCGGACTTCGATGGCGCCGATCATGCGGTCCTCGGGCGGGGCGGGTGGACGGTTGGCTCGGAAGGCGGTATCGTGTGCCCAAAGAGTAGCAAATTCTGGTCCGATGGTTCCCCGCGGCGGTGCTTGGGCCCGCACGAATGTCTATTTTGCCGCTCATGCGCCTGCAGACTCTCGCCCTGCTCTTCTTCGCCTCGGCCGCGGCATCCTCCCGGCCGGCCCTGTCCGCCCCTCCCGATACCCTCTCCCTCGGCGTCCGAAGCGATTCCGTCCGCCATGTGGCGCTGGGCTTTTTGAACGGATTCGCGCTTTCCGAAGCCGGGGATTCGGCCTATGCGGCGCCCGCGCCCTTGCGCATCCATGCGGCGCGCGGAAACGCGTCCTTCGGCCTGGCCATCAATCGCGAGGAGTATTATCGGCGTTTCCAGGTGTTCCGGTTCCTGCGGAAGCGCGATCCCCGGGGCCTCATCCACCTCGTGATCTCGGACGGATGGCCCCATCGCCAATGGCCCTATTCCGCCGACTCGGCCGGAAGGGCGGAATGGGAAAGGACCGTGCACAATTGGATTACCACGGCAGTGGACACGTTCGGGCTGGAGCGCGTGCAGGTGGATATATTCAACGAGCCCGAATCGCTGTTCGGCCAGTCGCCGGAGCAGCCCGCCGTGGACGCCTTCCTCGCCTCCCGCCCGCTGGGGGGCACGGCCTATTACAACTCCTGGAAAGCGACGGTGCGGTACATCCGCGCCCTGATCCCGCCCTATAACCGCGTCCGCATCGTGGGGCCATCCTTGAGCGGATACCATCCCTTCGTCCGCGAGTTCCTGAAAACGGCCGCCGCAGACAGCGTCCTGCCCGACGTGGTGAGCTGGCACGAGATCGACGGCGGCAGCAAGCTGGATCTGGACCGGAGCGTCGAGGACGCGCGCGCGGCCATGCGCGAGCACGCGATCCCGGAACGGGATATCTCCATCAGCGAATACATGGATCGGGAGGAAACCCACAATCCGGGCATCGCCGTCGCCTTCTTCGCCAAGCTCGAGGGCTCGCGGGTGGCCTCGGCGATGCGTTCCTGCTGGGGAGAGGATTGCAAGGCGGGCAATTACAACGGACTGTTCGCCCCGCGCGGACGTTCCTTCCGGCCCCGTTCCCTATGGTGGGCGTACCACTGGTACGCTGGCCTTTCAGGCGCCCTGATCGTGCCTTCCACGCCGCCGCCGGCAGCCTGTATCGGCTCGTGGGACCCCGCCCGCAAGCGTCTCGATTTGCTGTATGCGAACGCTTCGACGGCGGAAAGGCTGCCCGCCCGGCGCATCCGCGTCCTCGCTCTTCCCTCCGAGATGCGGGGACGTTTCCGCCTCACCACCGATGTCCTGAACGCGTCAGGGACCGCCGAAGCCTGGCCCCGCCGTTCGGCTTCCGGTTCCATCCGGGTCGCGGACGGGGGATTCGGGCTGGAGGTGCCGGCCTTGGGCCCCGGCGACGTCCTGCGCATCCGCATGCGGCCGGAATAGGCGATGCAGCGATGTTGGCGGAAGGCGGATTGGAAACGGCGGTCTCATTCCGGCCTGAAAGGCGTGCGGGGGAGCCGTCCATCCAGCCGCCGATCCCGGAAACGCATTTCCGTGCCGGTGAAGGTCCTGACCTTCGGTCTCGGGCCCGCCGCCTGATTCCGAAGCCGCGAAGGAGGCTTGATGGAGACGTAATCGCTGTCGCCATGGAACCTTCGTAGGACGTAAGTCACCTCTTCATGGTAGGACGAGTATGCCTTGGCGTTGTACTCGGTAAGGCCGATATCCTTCCGGATCAGGGCTCTCCGGTACGTGGTACCGGACTCGATATAGACCACTTCGGGTTGCGAACCATCCGCAGACGTGTCCGAAATCCAGAACGGGGCTACGGCCCGGCTGCGGAAAGCGTAATCCAGCATGGTTCCGAAGGCGATCACCTCGAAAGAGGCCAGGGTGTCGGGCAGGACCGTACGCAGCGCGCCGTCGGGGGTCTCACGGATTTGGAATTCGAATCGGCGGTCCTGGCCGAAGCGGCGTAAGGGCCGGCCGAATGCGATGGAACCGATTTCCTCCGTGTAGCCGACCACGCTGTCCGTCATGGATACCCGGTACCATCGCACTGTATCCGCCTGTGAATCCGAGAGGACGCGGAACGTCCTGTTCGTGGTTTCCGTATAGACCGTCCCACCCCGACCGGCCACATAACTGCGGGAATAGATCCAAAAATGGCCGGGCTTCAGCGGGCAGAAGTCCCGCACGCGCTTTTCCGCTGGAGGATCGGGATCCCACCCGGGATCCGTCGTGTCCGCTGGATTCTCAGCCAGCGCCAGCCCCCGGATGGCAGCCGAAGGAAGGCCCGTGCCATCCTCCTGCCAGGACGGGACGCCCTCCGCGCGTCCGCGGAACAGCCGATCCCCGCAGGCGGCCCATACAGTACCCGAATCCAAGCGCAACACGCTCACTCCGGAATCGCACAGGTTGGAATCGCCGTCCCAATGCGAGCCGTAATCATCCGTGTACATCAATCCTGATTTCGTGCCCGCCCATACGCGGTTTTTCCGGCTCGCAAGAAACCGGATGTCCCCGGGCGCTCCGGAGATGGGGCTCCAGGTTTTCCGGACTGAGGACCAGGAATGGAGTCCTCCGTACGCCATGGCCCATATTCCTCCAGGAATCGAGATGAACGAGGTCACAGTAGATAGCCTAATCCTCTCCGGCAAGGTTTCCCAATGCGCGCCTTGATCGAACGATAGTTTGAACCGATTCGCATCGGCGATGCCCCAGATGCGGCCCAGGGTCCCGAAGACGCCCCAACCGGACTCTTGCCACGATTCTCCGAAATCGCGCGAGATGTAGATGCTGCCCCGTGCATCGGTCCCATCGAAGGCCACGAAGACAGAATCCACGTTCACCACGTTCGCCGGAATCCACCGAGACCCAATTAAAGTCTCGCTCCCCCGGCGCCAGGTGCTGCCGCCATCGTGGCTGACCATGGCTAAGACCGCTTTCCCGGTCACGACGATATGTGGCCCGTACTGTGCCACGCCGAATGGGATGAGCCCGGTATCCAAATCGACCCGTCGAAAGGCGGAATCTACCCCATCGCGCCGGTACAGTCCGGAATCGGTGGCTGCGAACATGGGGAACGGGGAGGCGAAGGTTCCGCAAGCGGCAACCAGGAGAAGTGCGGGCAAAAGGTACATGGCGTTTCCCTCTGGATACGGGACGGGTATTCACCAGCAAGTATAGCAATCCGGGAATCGCCAGGCTGTAACAGCGCCTTCACCGGGCCGGCGGGTTCGCCCTGTGCCGTAGCCCTCTGTGATTTCCTCCTTTTCCCGGTGGGGCGCCCAGGTCTACAATATCCGGGTCATGTTCCGCGCCACCGGCCGTCATGCCCGCCCGTCCCGCGCCTTGATCCCCCTCCTGGCGGGAACGCTCTGCCTCGCCGCCTGCCGGCTGGAGCGGCAGTCCGCGTCGGGTGGATCCGCCGCGCCGGATTCCACCGCCTCCCTGTTCGAGGACGGCGACGACGGGCTGGCCCTCGAGTCCGGAGCGGGGCTGGGGGGCGCGGCCGCCTCCCTCGCAGTCCCGCATCGGGTCATCTCCCTTAAGGCCGTGGATCGCCTGCTGGCCGCCTGCCCCGCGGCCCCCCATTGCCGCGACTCCACCTTCCTCATGCTGGGCGGCCTCACCACCGTGTCCGCGGTGATCTTCGACGAGCGGGCCGGCGACGCCCTGCTGGTCGGGGAGGCGCGGGAGGGCCGCCCCGGCCTCTGGCTCGAGGACCTGGCCGCGGCCCTGCGCAACGCCTGGCTTGCCTACGTGCAGCAGAAGGGCAACCGCATCACCTATCTGCATCCCGGGCTGTCCCTGGAGCCCTCCCCGTCCGCCCTCAAGGATCTCCGGAGGATAGCCGGGGAGATCGCCCGCATCGACGCCGCGGGCGGCGAGGGGGCCCTGGAACGCTGGAAGGAGGCCTGCCGGAGGCCCTACCGGGTCGTGGTCACGGGCCTGCCGCCCGATTGCCGCCTGACCCGCACTTTGCTGCGGGCCGACTACGCCCTCAAGGGTCTGGCCAACGGCTCCGAGGCCCTCGGGCTGCGCGGCTTCCCGGGGATGGCGGAGCTGCGCCGGATCCGGTTCCAGTCGGAGCAGGCCCAGGGCGCGCCGCCGGCGGCCCCGCTCCCGTCCCTGGCGCGTTACTGGTTCCACCCGGGCAGCCAGGAATGGGAGAGCGCCGAGGGCCTGGTGGTGCTCAAGCGCTGCCCCATCGTGCTCATGACCGAGGAGATGTTCGGCCGCCTGCGCGGCGGCGACACGTCGGCCGCTCCGCCCGCCGACGACCTGGCCGAGGCCTTCGCCTACGGGTTCACGCGCCTGTACGACCAGGTGGCCGAGGCGAAGCCGGTGTTCCGGGAACTTGAAGGGATCTTCCGCCTGGTGGCAGCGGCCAAGCTGGTGCGCGACCGCTTCCCCGAATCCGAGGCCGGGACCGCCTTCCCGGCGCTGTTCCAGGGCTGGCGGCTGCCCCGGGCGGGGACCGAGGCCGAGGTCCCGGGCCTTCCCGAGCTGCAGCATTTCGATCACGCCCGATCCACGCCGATGGGTATGGAAATCGACCGCTACTGGCTGCCCAGCTGCGGCGGCATTTCCGTGGCCGTGGAGCCCGGCAAGGCCTGGGTGCGGCGCCAGCGGGATCCGCGCCTCCCCGCCTTCCGCAAGGAGGTCCTCGCCGCCCGGCCCTCCGACACGGCCTGGCGGTGGGACGTGCCCGGCTCGCCCCGGGACTACTGGAGCGGCCTGCGCGAGCGGCTGCGCATGCAGGAACTGTCCCAGCGTTTCCCGGAGCTGGCCTTCTACCGGGTGCGGCGCGCCGGGGAGGGGGGCAAGGTCCTAGAGTTGCTGGACGAGGATGATCAATCCCTGGGCAGCGGGACTGCGCAGGCCGTGTTCGAGGCGGCTGCCGCCAGGGCCGATGCCCGCAAGCTGCGCTCGGTGTTTCTGGAGCTGACGGGTGCCGCCCCCGGGCAGGCGGAAACCTTCCGCGCGGCCGCCGCCGCCTTCGCCGCGGCGCGTAAGGCCCCCTGGACTTTGGTGCCTGTGGTAGACCGGCCCGGTTGGCTGCGTGTGGAGAACCCCCTGCTCACGCCGGCGGCCGACTGGGAGCCGGGCGATCCCCCGCGGGAAGCGGTGGGCGCAGGCCGGTTCAAGGGCTGGCAGCGGATCACCTTTCGCTTCCTGGTCTCGGCGTCGGGAAAGACCGTGCCCGCGGCGTTGCACGTGATGGTGAAATCTCCGCCCACCGCGGAGCGCCTGCAGGAGGAGGCTGCCCAGGCCTTTCGGGCGCGGGTGTTCATCGGCTACAGCCCGCTGACGGCGCTGTTCTCGGTGTTGGGGGAGTTCCGCGAGTCCTTGCCGCCGGGGGAGCGCGGCGAGGTGCTGATTGTCGAGGACGAGGCTGGGTCGCTGGTGCTGGGGTGAATGTTAGTTAGCTTTTCTTCGGGGCGCCTCAGCTGCGTCTGGATTCGCATTTCGTGGATTGATATTATTCCTCGTTTTCAGGATAGGTTGAGGAATTATCAAGCCTACAGAATCTCGAACAGATGGCATTGCCAGGGATCCATGTCGAAGAACATCCCAGGCCCAGCCACCTCCGCCGTCCGCCGCACGTAATAGGCCTCGGAGAACAGGTCCTTCATCCGCACGGATTCAAGGGCGCGGCCGCCCAGGTCCAGGCGGATGCGGCATTGCCCCCGCGCAGGCCCGAAATTGACCACGGCGAATAGGCCGAGGAGGCCGAGGCGGTTCCAGGCGAAGGCGACGAATTGATCCGCGGTGTGATTGCCTTCCCAGGCGGCCGCCGCTTCGCACAGGGTCCACCGCCCTTCCGCGAATTCCGGCCGCTTGAGGATGTCCAACAGGCGGGCGTAGAGCGCTTGCAGGGCCCGGCTTTCCGGCCCGGGAGGCTCCTCGGGGCGCCGGCCCAGGTGCATGGAGACCTTGATGCGGTGGCCTTCCAGCTGCCCTTCGTGGAAGAAGCGCATCCCCGGCACCAGGTAGGTGAGCAGGGCGGCGGCGAGATGACGCTCCGGCGGGAAGACGGCGGCGGCGCGCGGTTCGTCGTGGTTCTCCAGGAAGCGCAGGAACCGTTCCTGGTTGGCAGGATCGGCGCGCAGATGATCCCGCACCGCGTCCGCGCGTCCGCTGCGCAGGGCATCGTACAGGCGCTTGTCGTAGGCGTAGTCGAAGCCTTCGCGCAGCAGGGAGTCCTCCCGGTTCCAGTAGGCCTCGGCGAGGAGGAGGAAGCCCGGATGCGCCGCCTTCACGCGGCGGATGGCCTCGGGCCAGAAGGAGCCTCCCGCCGGCAGGGCGCCGTCCGCGGGTTCCGCGCGGGCGCCCCAGGTCCGCAGGAACACGTCCTCCTGGGCCAGCATGGCCATGTCGCAGCGCAGGCCGTCGCAGCGCTCCGCGAGGCCCGCGAGTTCGACCATCAGCGCCTCGCGGCAGCCGGGGTGCCGGAGGTTGAGCTGGACTGTGTCCGCCCATCCCGGGAAGTAGGGATCCTTGCCGTGGGCAATCACGGCCTCGACGGCCCCGGAGCCCGCGGGCCCGACCGGCAGCCGCGTCCAGTCCCGCGGAGAGTCGGCCAGGTCGCGGCCGGTGCCGAGGATGAACCACTCCGGATGGGACGCGAGCCAGGGATGGTCGGGCGCGACGTGGTTGACCACGAAGTCGCCGATGAGTCCCATGCCGCGGTCGGCGAGCCTTTGGCGCAGGCGGGCCAGGGCCGCGACATCAAGATGTCCGAGCAGCGGGTCGAGGGCTATCGCAACTTCGCGACCAAGCTCTGGAACGCCGCGCGCTTCTGCGAGATGAACGAATGCGTCGCGGATCCGAACTTTGATCCG
>CBILQL010000204.1:0-8033 GCA_966238865.1 uncultured bacterium | reverse complement strand
CCATGACGCCCGTCTCCGGATCGGGCGTGAGGTTGGGGCTCACGACTTCCTCCCGGACCGCGTCTCCCGCCGTCTCCGCCCCCGCCCGGGCCTGTTCCGCGGCCCGGCGGAAAACCATGCCGCCGCCGAAGCGGGGACCCGTATACTCCCCGGTCTTCATGTTGCGGGCCGTATGGCAGGAGGCGCAATTCGCGACCGCATTGACGAGATAGCCGCCGTACTCGGCCGTGCGGCCGCGCGGGGGTGGTGGGGCGGAATCCCGCGTCGGCGCGAAGGGCTCCAGGAAATACGCCCGGGTCACCTTTCCGAGCACGTTGTACCGGCTGGGGGGTACCGCATGGGAGACGGGAGGCAGGGTACGGAGATAGGCGAGGATGGCGGCGAGATCCTCGTCCGCGAGATCGGCATACATCATGAAGGGAAGGCCGATTTCCCCGCGATGGTCGATGCCGTTCCGGAAGAATCGCGCCAATTGCCCCTCGGTCCTGAGGCCTATGCCCGTGGCCGTGTCGGGGGTGATGTTCGGGAAGCGGATCTGTCCGAGGAAGATCTCCAGGTGGCGCCCGCCTGAAAGCGGCACAGCTTCTCCGCGATCGGCCCTGTCCTTGGCGGACGGATGCGCATGGCAGTCGGCGCAATGCCCCGGCCCATTGACCAGGTATTCACCCCGGGCGACCAGGTCGGCCCTGTAGCCGGTCTTGGGGCTGTCGCCGGGATCTGAGCCGGAGCTGGGGCCGAGGCCGGATTCGAGTTGCGGCTCGGGCCAGTCGTAACGGCGATGCTCCAGTCGGTAGGCGAGCGCCGTCAACGCCGCGGCGGCCAGCAGCACGAGGACCACCGCACCCGACAATACGCGGAACGCCAGACGGATCGGCGCCTTCATGTCCGGCCTTCCCCGGACATCGATGCCCGCATCGCCGCCTGCATCGCCGCCTCCTCGCGCCCGGCCCAGGGGCGGATCAAGCGGGACCCCTGGCATGTCCCCCGGCGAAGGAACTCCGCCTGCATCGCCGAGAGGATCCGGCCCTTATCCCGGCACCACAATGGCGCCAGGAGCAGGTCCGGCCCTGCATCGCCGGTGAAGCGCTGGACACCCACCTCCCGTGGAATCCTCTCCAGCACGTCCACCAGCCCTTCCACGTATTCCCGCATCTCCAGGGGACGGTAGCCGCCCCGGGTGAAATCCCGGGCCAGGGCGGTGCCCTTCACCACGTGCAGGGGATGGATTTTGATGGATTGGTAGGTCCAGCGTCCCAATGCGGCCGCCGTCTCCCGGTAATGGGGAGGCCCCTCCCCGGGAAGCCCCAGGATGAGATGCACGCAAACGTCGAAGGCCGTCCCCTGCGAGAGCTCCATGGCCGCGGCGAACTCGGCGAAGCCATGGGCGCGGTTGACGCGCCGCAGGCTCTCGTCGAAGGCGGATTGCAAGCCCAGCTCCAGGGAGACAAAGGTCCGCTGCGCCAGCTCCTCGAGGAGATCGACCACCCCTGCGGAGAGGCAATCCGGCCGTGTCCCGATGGCCAGGCCCACCACGCCGGGGAAGGCGAGCGCCTCTTCGTACAAGGCTCGCAGGCGCGGCAAGGATGCATAGGTGCCGGAGTAGGTCTGGAAATATGCGATGAATCCCTCGGCGCCCAGGCGTGAACGCAGGAAGGCCGTGCCCTGCTCCAGCTGCCGGGTCACGGACAGGCCGCGGCTCGCCGCAGCCGGCGAGAAGGAACGGTTGTCGCAATAGGTGCAACCGCCCCGCGCCTTGCTCCCGTCGATGTTGGGGCAGGTGAATCCCCCGTTCAGGGTCACTTTGCGGATACGCCGTCCGGCGAATCCTTTGCCCGCCAGCTGGCTGGCGAACGTCGTATGGAAATACCGTCCGTTGCGCATGCCCGAATACCGGGCCGGGAACCTGACCCGGCCCTTCCCGTCCTCGCATCCCTCCGGCAAGAAGGATCGCAAAGGGCGGGCCATGTGATTTTCCCGCCGATGGTCTGGAATCCCGCGCCTGGCTCATGGAATGACGGCCGGTGCGGGATGGGCGGACAGCCGGGCATGACATATTTTCCGCGACGCCTTGCCAAGCTGTCGCAAATGGCGGCGGGAATCAGGTCCCGCCGACCGGTTCCCGCCCGTCTGCGGAATCGGGGCCGGAGCCCGCGGTCACTGGCGGCAAAAGCAGATCCTCCAGGAAAAAGGCGGACAATTCCGCGCGTCCTCCCAAGCCGGACTTCCGGTATAGGGCCATGGCATGCTGTCGCACCGTGCGCTCGCTCCGTCCCGTAAGATTCCCGATTTCCTTGTGGCTGAATCCCTTGAGCAGCAGCAGGCCCGTTTCGCTTTCGGCGGCCGTAAGGCTCCAAGTCCGGAACTGCTGCGCGATGGCTTCTCCGAGCCCTTGCAGGACTCCCTGGGTCCGCCGTTTCCAGGCTTCGTGCTCGGCCTGATGTTCCAGCAAGGCTTGGCGGGCGCGCGTCAGGGAAACGGTCGCGGCGCGCCAGCCCTTCCATAGGAAAGCGGCCGCGGCCAGGCTCGACAGCAGCATGGCCCCTTCCAGGAAGCCGTGGGCGTTGGACCAGGCCTCGGGCCCGTCCTGGATAAGATCGAGGGCTCCCATCAACGCGATGGCGGAGAGTATGGCTAAGAGCAGACGCCGGAGCCGCCTATCGGACAGTTCGGTCATCGAATCCAGCCTTTCCGCTGTCTGATTGCGCAATTCGATGCAGAATGGTAACGGACTAGACCGTTTGACGGATAGGCTGCGCCGCGGGCGGAAGATAGATTCTGGAGGTGCGATAAACCTATTCCCTGGAGGTCCTTAATGTTCGGCATGCCCTTGCATCCCATCCTGGTCCATTTTCCCGTCGTCCTCGCCGTTCTCCTGCCCCTGGTGGTCCTGATCGCCTGGGCGGCGGGCCGGAGCCCATCGGCCGGCCGCAAGCCCTGGCTCGCGGTCACCGTCCTCCAGGTCTTGCTGTGCGCGTCCAGTTTCGCGGCCGTGCAAACCGGCGAAGAAGATGAGGAGCGGGTCGAAAAGGTATTGGTCTCCGAAGATCCCCTGGAAACCCACGAGCACAAGGGCGAGCTGCTTTTCAAAGTCACAGGCGGTACCTTGCTGGTAACCGCGCTGGGATTGGCTGGCGGTTGGCTGGGGCTTTCCGGCAAGGTGCTGGGAAGCCTGGCTTCCCTGGTTGTCCTGGTCCTGGCCGTCCAAACGGGCCATACGGGCGGAAAACTGGTATACCAGCATGGCGCCGCCTCCGCCTTCGCCAATCCGCCGGCTTCAGGCGGGGCCGCATCAGGCGGGGATTCGGAGGATTCCCATGAGTCCATGAGGGAATGAATAAGAAGCAATTCGCGTTCCACCCGTGACCGGGCGATACCGCGAACCGGATCCGGGCCTCAGGGAGGTGAGGCCAGGAACTTCCGCATCTCCTCGAGGAACGCAGGTCCGGGGTCGGCGCCTTCGTATTTGCGCACCACCACGCCCCGGGCGTCCACCAAGGCCAGCACCGAATTGTGCTCGATGCCGCCATTGGCCTCCGAAGGCCTATAGGCCACGCCCAGGAGCATGGCCAATTCCCGGGTATCCTCCCCGTTGCCCCGGAGCAGGGTCCAGCCCTCGGTACCCAGGGACATCCGACGGCGGAAATCCGCCAGGGACCCGGTCGTGTCCCGGGAAGGGTCCAGCGTCACGAGCACGATTCCCGCCGAGCGGGTCCACCCTTGCGGCAGCTTCGATTCCAGGTTCTTGAGACGGCCCATGGCCATGGGACAGCTCGCCTCGCAATGTCCGAAGAACAAGGTGAAGACGAGGCGCTTGCCCGCGAGATCGCCGAGGCGGATCACGCGGCCTTGATCATCGGTCCAACTGGAAGCCAGCTGGTACAGGGAATTCTCCGGGAACACGGCCTTCGCCCCGGTCGCCCCATGGACGCCGGATGGACCGGACATGCCTGCCATCAATATCAGTCCGAACAGGACCGGCAGCCCGGTCAGGCCGATCCGGTACCGCACGGGCATAGTCAAGGATCGTCCGCGCATCGGAACCCCAGGGAGGACAAGGTGAACTCCGGCCTCAGGCTGGATCGGAAGGCGTAGCGCATGAAGGTGGCGTAATCGGTTCCCGGTTTCGCCTGGCCTGCGGCGCCGCCGCAGAAGAAGGAGGCGTCCGCGGCCGAAACCTCGCCCCTGTCGGTGGGGCCGGAGGCGTTGAAGTCCGAGGTCCATTCCCACACGTTGCCGAACAGGTCGCGGAGACCGAAGGCATTTCGCGATCCCGGGCTGTCCGGGCCTGCGGACGCGGAGGCGGGCCGGCTGTACCAGTCGAGGACTTGCGCGAAATATCGGACCGAATCCATGCCTTCGGGCACTTGCAGGGCGGCGAGCTCCCATTCGGCGGTGGTGGGCAGGCGCTTTCCCTGGGCGTCGCAGTACGCCTTCGCCGCATACCAGGATACCCGGGTCACGGCGCGGGCCTTGGGAGGCGGCTGCTCATCCCCGCCCCAGTCCTGCAAATAGGTCGAATCGGCGAACAGTCTCTTGACCTGGGAGCGTTTCCAGCCGGGATTGGCTTTGACGAAGGCCAGGTACTCCTTGGTCGAGACCGGACGGATGTCCAGACGGAACGGCTTGACCGATTCCTTCCTCGGCTTGCCGGCCGTGGTGAAGGGCGAATAGTAAACGCCCCCGGGAACCGAAGCCATGAGGGAGGAGCTGCCGGCCGCGGCCTGGAGCCCCAGCGCGGCCACGGACAGGACTGTCGTCGCCCTCCGGAATGCCCGGACCGGGGCCGAACCGTACGTCTTAATGGCCCGCCCCGACGGCCTGCACGTCCTGGGGCGTCACCGGTTCCAGGTTGTTCCCGAAGTTGGCCCGCACATAGGTGAGGACGCTGGCAATCGAGGCCGCGTCCAAATCCAGCTTGGGCATCACGCCGTTGTACTTCTGCCCGTTCACGACGATTTCACCCGTAAGGCCGTCCTTGAGCGCCTTGATGGCCTTCTGCTTGTCGGCAAGGTAATCCGATTTGGCCAGGGGCGGGAACGCGTTGGGGAGGCCCTTGCCGTCGGGCTGATGGCAGGCGGCGCAGACCTGGGTGTAGATCCGCTCGCCCTTGACCATCATCTCCTCGGTGGTCATCTTGACCACCGGGGGCGGGGCTTTCGCCTGGGGAATGGACTGGATGGCGCCGCCCTCCGGCAGATAGACCTGGTCGCGCTGCTTTCCGGAGTAGATTTCGGCGTTTTCCGGCCCTTCCACCGCGAGCATGCCCAGAGCGCCCTTGTTGAAGGCGCGGAAGATGGAATGATCGACGAGGACATAGTTGCCCGGCACGTCCACCTTGAAGGTGACGATGGCCGATCCTCCCGCGGGAACCAAGGTGGTCTGGACATTCTTCTGGTTCGGCTCCGTGCCGCCTTCGGTGTAGACCAGGTCGAAAATCTCGCCGATGATATGGAAGGAGGAGATGAGATTGGGGCCGCCGTTCCCGATGAAGATGCGCACCGTCTCCCCGACCTTGGCCTTGAGCGCCCGCTCGTCGGCCAGGGCGCCCACTTCGCCGTTGAACACGACGTATTCCGGCTCTTCCCGGACCGCTTTCTCCATGTCGAAAGGCTGCAGGCCTTCCTTGCCGAAGCGACCCCTGGTGTAGAACTCCCCCTGGACGACGTAGTATTCCCGATCCACCTTGGGCAGCCCCCCCTTCGGCTCGACCAGGATGAGACCGTACATGCCGTTGGCGATGTGCATCCCCACGGGGGCGGTGGCGCAGTGGTATATATATAGGCCCGGATTCAGGGCCTTGAAGGAGAACTGGGAGGTGTGGCCCGGCGCCGTGAAGGAGGAGGCGGCGCCTCCGCCCGGGCCCGTCACCGCATGGAGGTCGATATTATGGGGCATCTTGTTGTCGGGATGGTTGTGCAGGTGGAACTCCACCTGATCCCCTTCCCGGATGCGGATGAACTTCCCGGGAACATCCCCGCCGAAGGTCCAGAACGTGTATTTCACGCCGGAAGACAGGTTTTTTTCGATTTCCAGGATCTCGAGCTTCACCAGGACCTTGGTGGGGTGGTTCCTGGTGATGGGCGGGGGAACCTGGGGCGGCGACGTCAGCACCGCCTCCTCGGATCCGGACAATGTCTCCTCCGCCGCGGGGGTGGATGCCTTCCCCTCCTTCGCCTGGCAGCCCAGCAAGGCGGGCAAGGCCGCTGCGAGGAGCAGGCCCGCTGTCGCCAGGATTTTCCCCTGTCCCCCCGTGATGATGGCTGTACGCACTATGGTCATGTTCCTTATCCCTTCCTCTTGTTCTGACTACAAGTTGCAACCCGACTGGTAGGTCCGGAATCCGACAGCACCCTGCGGAGCCACTGAATTATATCAAACGGGATGGAAATGACAAGCTGGGCTGCCAGTTCGGCATGCCAATATGGCAAAACGGAATAGAAACGCGCCGGCTACGGACCAAAGCGCCACCCCACACCCCGATTCCGGGTGGCCCGTCCTTTGCAATCCCTGATTCGAGTGAATACGTCTTCCCCTTGCCACAAGCCCTTTCCGCGCCTCGCCGTCCTGGGCGGCGGAATGTCCGGCCTGAGTTGCGCCTTCTGGCTGAGCGAATTGCTGCCCCTCGCCGAGGTGGTCCTGCTCGAAGCGTCGGACAGCCTGGGCGGACTCATCCGGACCCTCCGTGACGGCGATTATCAGCTCGAGACCGGCCCGTTGTCCTTCCCTGCCGGCGCCCCGTCCACCGGCGAGCTGCTCCGCCAGGCGGAGATGCAGCCGGAATGCATCCCGGCCCTGCATCCCCACGGCATCGGCATCTGGAACGGCCGCACGGTCATCCCCGCGCCGAAGACGCCCCTGGACGTGCTGCTGCGCAAGCTGCTCTCCCCGACGGCGCTCATGCGGCTGATCGCCGAACCCTTCATCCCCCAGTCGTCCCGCTGGGAAGACCTGAGCATCCGCGAGTTCTTCCTTCGCCGCACGGGCATAGGCTTCTTCGAGAGCCTGATGGAGCCCATGGCCGCCGGCATCCTGGCCGGGGATCCCGGCGCCTTGAGCATGCGCGCGAACCTTCCGCGGCTGCATGCCATGGAGCAGGGCGCCGGCAGCCTGGCCCGGGGACTGTGGCGGGAGCGCAAGCGCAGGCGTACTCCGGGACGCCCCGGGACGGGACTGCCCGCCGCGGCCACCGCCCCGGCCGGTTGCAGCGCCCTGATCGAGGCCCTCGCGGTCCGGTTGCGGCGCCGCGGCGTCGGCTTTCGGACGGCCTGCGCCGTGCAGGCCTTGCGGAAAACGCCCGAAGGCTTCCTCCTGCTCAGCGGCTCAGGATCGGACCGGCGGGAAGAGGCGTTCGACGGAGTCATCTCCGCCCTGCCTTCCCATGCCCTGGCGGCCCTGGACGCCGACTGGCCCGCCGGGGTCCTGGATTTCCTGGCCAGGATTCCCCATGCCCCGCTTTGCCTGGTGTATCTCGCCTATCAGGGCGCGTCCCGGCGCCGCGAGTTCGCCACCGAAGGCCTGCTCGCCCAGCCGAAGGCGGGCGAGGATTTCCTCTCCGGCTTCCTGCCCTCCCGGATTGCCCCGGGGCGTTGCCCTGCCGACCAGGACCTGCTGCGCATCCTGATAGGCGGTGCGCGGAAGCCGCATCTGGCCAGGGCGGTGGATGGCCAGGTCGAAGCCGTCGCCATCCGATCGGCCCGGAGGGTTTTCGGGATCGCCGGCACGCCCGTCTATGCGCGCACCCTCCGGCACGATGTCGGCCTGCCCCAACTGGTGGTGGGACACCTGGAAGCCCTGGGCCGCAGCCGCGATGCCCTCCGGGAGCAGTGGCCCGGATTCTTCCTGGCCGGCACCAGTTTCCAGGGTCCAGGGATAGAGAACGCAATCAGCTCGGGACAGATCGCCGCGAAGGAAGCGGCGGCCCATTTCACGGCCGGCGGCGCCCCTGGCGCGCGCCCGGCAAGGAGAGGATGAAAGAACAAGGAGAACAATCCGCTGGACACCCGCATCGATACGCTCCTGCGCAGGGATCCATC
>CBILQL010000203.1:0-8035 GCA_966238865.1 uncultured bacterium | reverse complement strand
GCCCCTCAAGGTCGCCATCAACGAGGCGGTCGACATCGCCAAGAAATTCTCGACGGGGGAGAGCAGCCGTTTCGTGAACGGGGTGCTCGACGCCGTCGCCAGGCAGTTCTCCAATTCCAGCCGAAGGAATACTCCCGATGCCCAATGACAAGCAGCTGAAGATCATACTCGCCCTGGGGGTATTCGCGGTCGCGTTCGCGACCTATCTGATGACCATGGCGCCGACCGTCTCCTTCTGGGACTGCGGCGAGCTGATTGCGGCCTCGCACATCCTCGGCAACCCCCATCCTCCGGGGAACCCCCTCTTCACCACCATCGCGCGCGCCTTCATCGTGGCCCTGCCCTTCCAGGAGGTGGCCGCGCGGGTGAACTTCATCTCCGTGCTGACGAGCGCCCTCACCGTGATGGTGGCCTTCCTGTTCACCGTGCGCTTCCTGGGGGCGGTCACCAAGGGGCAGTTGAGCGGCTTCGCCCGCTACGCGGGCGGCGTGATCGCCGCCTTCCTCATCACCTATTCCGACACCATCTGGTTCAGCGCGGTGGAAGCCGAGGTCTACGGCCTGTCCATGCTCATCGTGATGACCATCTCGTGGCTGACCCTGGACTGGTACGAGAACCGGGGGACCCCCAAGGCCGCGCGCGACCTCATCCTCATCTGCTACCTGGCTTTCCTGGGAATGGGCGTCCACCCCTTCTCCTTCATCACCATCCCCGTGGTCGGCCTGTTCCTGCTCTTCACCGACAGGGACATCCGCACCAACATCCCCCTCCTCATCACCGGCATCGGGCTCATGTCCGTGATCTACGACCTGGGCGACTTCGTCTGGTACGCCCTGGTCCTGCTCGCCATAAACCTCGTCGCCTCCTTCACGACGGCCGGCGAGCTGCGCCAGAAGTTCCGCTTCTCCATGGTGTTGTGCATCGTGGCCCTGCTGGGCTTCTCCAGCTACGCCTACGTCCCCCTGCGCTCCGCGGTGGGGCCCAACATCGACGAGGGCGAACCCAAGACCTACGCCAACTTCAAGGAGTACCTGGAGCGCAAGCAGTACGGGTCCGAATCCATGCTGCGCCGGGCCCTGCACCGCCGCGGACAGCTCCGCAACCAGCTGCTGGCCCATCCCCACATGGGCTACGGCGGCTACATGCTCTCCCAGTACCTGCCCTGGAAGCAGGGCGAGGTCCGCAAGGACGAGAACGAGGTGCGCGTCCGCCATATCTTCGGCAAGGAGCTCCGCTTCGAGACCCTGCGCGTCGCCATCGGGGAGAACCACGCCGCGCAGTGGATCCTCTTCGTGCTCTTCCAGTTCCCCTTCCTCTACGGGGGGTGGCTGGCCTACAAGCGCAACCCCCACCTGGGCGGCTACCTGCTGCTGCTCTACGCGGCCACCAGCTTCGGCCTCATCTTCTACATGAACTTCGCCGACGGCACCGGGCTGGAGCTGCGCGACTACCAGTACTGGGCGGAGCACAACTTCGAGCAGCGCTACAAGCCCGACCCGGTGCACCTCGAGGTGCGCGACCGCGACTACTTCTTCACGCCCGGCTTCATCTACATGGGCGTGCTGTTCGGGGTGGCGGCGGCGTTCCTGCTCGACTGGCTGCGGGCCAGGGGCGGGCGGGCGGCCATGCAGGGGGCCGGCATCGCCCTTGCGGCGATCGCCTTCGCGGTACCCGCCTGGTCCAACTGGAAGGAGCACGACCGCAGCGACGACTACGTGCCCTGGGACTACGCCTACAACCTGCTCAACTCCTGCCGGCCGAACAGCGTGCTCTTCACCAACGGCGACAACGACACCTTTCCCCTGTGGTTCCTGCAGGAGGTGGAGGGCATCCGCAAGGACGTGCGGGTGGTCAACCTCTCGCTCGTGAACACCAACTGGTACATCAAGCAGCTGCGCAGCCGCGAGCCGAAGCTCAATATCGGCTTCACGGACCAGGAGATCGATCAGCTGCAGCCGCGCGGCTGGGAGTACAAGCAGACCGTGGCCATGAAGCTGCCGAACTCCTCCATCACCGTGGAGCTGGAGCCGCGCCCCTACCTCAAGGTGCAGGACATCCTGGTGCTGCACATCGTGCAGAACAACTACCCGGCCCGGCCCGTCCATTTCGCGGTGACCGTCTCGGACGACAACATGATGGGGCTGGAGAAGTACCTGGTCATGGAAGGCATGGTCTACACCATCGTCGAGGAGAAGAAGAACAAGGAGATCGACCCCGTGGCCACCTCCCGCATGGTGGACTCCGTGTACAAGTTCCGCGGCCTGGGGGACCCCGGGGTGTACATCGACCTCAACACCGAGGGCCTGCTGACCAACTACTCGGCCACCAATTTCCGCCTGGTGATGTGGGCCCAGGACCAGGTCGCCTCCCTCGATCGCCGCCTCGAGGAGATGCGGAAGTCGGGCGCCCCGGCGGATTCCATCGAGGCCCTGGAGCGCGAGAAGAAGCAGCGAGTGGCTTTCGCCGAGAAGTACCTGGAGCTCAACGCCCGCATCCTGCCCCGGGAATGGCGCAACAACTATTACGGCGCGCAGTTCTACGCCGGGCTGAAGGACTACGCCAAGGCGGAGGAATACTACCGCCGCGGCATGGCCTCGGAAGCCCCCAACACCCGGCTGTTCGCGGCGAACCTGGCCCAGCTGTACGTCGAGCAGGGCGACTTCCCGAAGGCGGAATCGCTCCTCTCCGACCTCAAGGACAGGAACCCGAACGACTTCGAGATCTGGTACCAGCTGAGCGAAATCTACCAGCGGCAGGGCCAGCCCGACAAGGCGCGCCAGGTGCTCGCGGAATGGCTCAAGAACAATCCCAGCCACCAGTACGCCAACATGGTGCAGCAGCAGCTGCAATTCCTGGACGCCCAGCGCTCCCGCATGTCCCCGCCCGCCGGGCGGGCCGGGGACACGGGCGCCGGGTCCGCCGCTCCGGGAGCGGGAGGCATTCCCGGCCTGGCGCCGGCGCCTGCCGCGGGGGGCGCTGCTTCGCCCGCAGGAAACCCTGCTCCCGAGGGCAAGGCCCCGACCGGGGCCGGGGACACCGCCGGAAAGAAGGCCCCCGCCAAGCCCAATGGCTGAAAGGCCGGAATCGTCCGCGCCGACCGGGATGGCCGCGGGCCGCCCCGGCGCCGGGGGCGGGCGGCGTCCCCGTGTTCTTATCGTGAACTGGCGCGACATCCGGAATCCCGAGGCGGGCGGGGCCGAGGTGCACCTCCAGGAGGTGTCGAAGCGGCTGGTTCGCGACGGCTTCCCCGTGGTGCAGTATTCCCACGCCTTCCCCGGCGCCCCGGCCATGGAGATCATCGACGGCGTGGAGGTGCACCGCCAGGGGGGCGGCTTCCTCTTCAACTACACGGCCTGGTCCGGGGTGCGGGACTGGGTGGCCCGCCATCGCATCGACGTGGTGCTCGACGACTCCAACAAGATCCCCTTCCTGCTGCCGCTGCGCAGCCCGGTCCCGGTGCTGGCCCGGTTCCACCACCTCTTCGGCTCCGCGATCTTCCGGGAGACCGATTTCGCGCGCGCGCTGTACGTGCGGCTGTTCGAGGGGCTCATCGGCCCCGTGTACCGCCGCACCCGCGCCGTCACCGTGTCCGAGAGCACGCGGGCCGAGCTCGCCGCCAAGGGCGTCCGCCGCGTCACCCTGGCGCCCAACGCCATCGACAAGGAGCGCTACCGGGTGCCGCCGGGCCTCGGGAAGGAGCCGGGCCTGGTCGTCCACATCGGACGGCTGAAGAAATACAAGCGCCTGGACCTGCTGCTCGAGGCGGTGGCCGAGGTGCGCAAGCGGCTACCCGGGACCCGCCTGCTGGTCGGCGGGGCCGGCGACTACCGTGAGGCGCTGGAGGCTCGGGCCCGCGAGCTGGGGCTCGGCGACGGGGTCCGCTTCCTGGGCCGCGTCAGCGAGGAGGAGAAGGTGGCGCTGTACGCCCGCGCCCAGGTGTTCGTCAACTCCTCCCTCAAGGAGGGCTGGGGCCTCACCACCATCGAGGCCAACGCCTGCGGCACCCCGGTGGTGGCCACCGACGTGCCCGGCCTGCGCGACAGCGTCCGCCACGGGGAGACCGGCTTCCTGGTCCCCTTCGGGGACGTGCCCGCCTTCGCCTCGGCCATCGAGACCATCCTGCGGGATCCCGTCCTGGCGGCGCGGCTGCGGGAGAACGCCCTGGCCTGGGCGGCCTCCCACGACTGGGAGCGCGCCTTCGAAGCCACCCGCGACGCGCTGCTGGAGGTCTGGAAGGCCGGCGCGGGGAGGGCCGCATGAGCGGAGGATCCGAGGCGGCCGGCGGAGGGCCGGCGGGCAGGGCGGTTCCCGGAGCACCCGCCGGGCGGCCGTCCACGGCGCGGGCCCGGCTCTGGTTCTGGCTGCGGGTCCTGGCGGTCATCGCCATCCTCTGGTGGGTCATCCACCGGAACGGCCGCGGGCGCATCGTGGAGACCCTGCTGGCCGCGGATCCGGGGTGGGTGCTGCTGGCGGGCGCGCTCTTCTTCCTGTCCATCCTGCTGGGGGCCTGGCAATGGTTCCTGCTGCTGCGCTTCCAGGGCATAGGCTGGGGGTACCTGGAAAGCTTCCGCACCTATTATTCCGGGATGTTCCTCAACAACTTCCTGCCCGGCACCGTGGGCGGGGACGCCATGCGCGTGTACGCCGTGCACCGGAGCTCGGAAGGGCTCGGCAAGGCGGTTGCGGCCACCTTCCTCGATCGGCTGATGGGATTCTTCTCCCTGTCGCTCATGTCCGTGGCGGCGGTGGCCCTGACGCTCTGGAAGGGTACCCTCGATCAGGCGGTGTTCCGGCACCTCCTGTACGCCGTGGGCGTGGTGTTCGCATGCTTCATGACCGTGCTCGGCCTGCTGCTCTCCCGCCGCCTGGTCTCGGTGACCCATGCCGCCATCCGCTGGACCGGGATGAAGTGGCTCGACGACGCCTACGTGAAGATCCAGGAGACCCTGCGGGCCTACCACGCGCGCCGCCGGCAGATGGCCTTCGTCATCCTGGTGTCCCTGGGCGTGCAGATCCTGCGCGTCTCCGTGCACTGGGCCTGCTCGCTGGCCCTGGGGATGCACGTGGATCCGGCCTTCTTCTTCACCTTCATCCCCATCATCGCCCTGGTGGGGGTGATCCCCATCAACCTCGGGGGCTGGGGCCTGCCCCAGAGCCTGGGGACCTTCCTGTACACCCTGCCGGGCGTCATCGCCGGGGTCCCCGACCCCAACGTGGCGGCGGCGGCCCTCGCCTTCCTGCCCTCGGTGGTGGGCCTGGTTGTCATGCTGGGGGGCGGATTCTACTTTGTGGCGGGGACGGGAAAGCAGAAAACGGTCAGAATGGACAATCCGCTCCCATGAATCCTCGTCTCACTTTGGTCATACCGGCCTACAACGAGGCCGAAAGCATCCCCGAGCTACTGCGGGAAATCGCCGAGGTCTGCGGCCGGGAGAACATCGACTACGAGGCCCTGATCATCGACGACGGCAGCACCGACGGGACCTTCGCCCGCGTGGAGGAGGCCTCGGCGGCCGACCCCCGGGTGCGCGGGGTCCGCTTCCGCCGCAACTGCGGCAAGGCGGCGGCCCTGTCCGAGGGCTTCCGGCGCAGCCGCGGCGACTACGTCATCACCATGGACGCCGACCTGCAGGACAACCCCGCCGAGATCCCGGCCATCCTGAAGCTGCTCGAAGACGGCGCCGATCTCGTCTCGGGCTGGAAGAAGAAGCGCTACGATCCCCTGCACAAGACCCTGCCGTCCAAGCTCTTCAACGCCGTGACCGGGCGGGTGGCGGGCCTCCGGCTGCACGACTTCAACTGCGGCCTCAAGGGCTACCGCAGCGAGGTGATCAAGAGCATCGACATCTACGGCGAGCTGCACCGCTACATCCCCGTGCTCGCCCATTGGAACGGCTTCAGCGTGGTGGAGAAGGTGGTCGAGCACCGCGCGCGCAGGTTCGGGCATTCCAAGTACGGCTGGTCCCGCCTCTTCAACGGCTTCTTCGACCTGGTGACCCTGGTGTTCCTGCACCGCTACACCCGCCGGCCCCTGCACCTGTTCGGAAGCGTGGGCCTGCTGTTCACCCTGCTGGGCGTGGCCATCCTGGTCGGGTTCGCCGTCGACTGGGCCATCACCCGCGACCTGCACATCCGCCCGCTGATGCTGGGGGGCGTGGCCTTCATGATCGTCGGCATCCAGTTCGTGTCCATCGGCCTCCTGGGGGAGATGATCAACAACCGCATCGCCGACCGGGACCTGCCCGTGGCGCGGACCACCGCCGCGGAGGGGGGAAGGGGGGCGGGGGGATGAAGGCACTGATCTTCGGCTGCAACGGGCTCCTGGGGCAGACCCTGCTGCGGACCCTGCCTCCCGGCTGGAAGGCCGCCGGCGCCGGCATGGAGGACGCCGCCGTGCTGCCCGCCCGCCTGGACGGCTATATCCGGACGGACATCACCGATCCCGCCCAGGTCGCCGCCGCCGTGCGCGCCGCCGCCCCCGACGTCCTCTTCAACGCCGCCGCGGTCACGGATGTGGACCTGTGCGAGCGCGATCCCGCCCTGGCGGAGCGCGTCAACCGCGACGCCGTGGGCCACATGGCCGCCGCCGGCAAACCCCTGGTGCACGTCTCCACCGACTACGTCTTCGACGGCGAGGCCGGGCCCTACGCCGAGGACGCGCCCACGAATCCGCTCAGCGTCTACGGCCGCACCAAGCTGGAGAGCGAGGCGCTCGTCCTCGCGGGCTCGCCCCGCTCCCTGGTCGCCCGCACCATGACCCTCTGGGGGCGCGGCAAGGGGATGAAGACGAGCTTCGTCGAGTTCGTGCGGAACAGCCTCGCCGCCGGCAAGCCCATCCGCATCGTCACCGACCAGATCGGAAACCCGACCCTGGCCGAGGACCTGGCCCTGGGCCTCTGGAAGCTGGTCGAAGGCGGCCGCGCCGGCGTCTACCACGTGGCCGGGAGCGAATGCAACAGCCGCCACGACTGGGCGACGGCCATCGCCGACTTCTACCGGCTGGACAAGTCGCTGATCCAGCCCTGCCTGACCGCCGATCTGAAGCAGGCCGCCCGCCGGCCGCTGCGGAGCGGCCTCCTCGTCGACAAGCTGGCGAGGGACACGGGATTCCGCCCCCGGGACGTCGCGGCGCAGCTGCGGCGCTCCGAGGAGCCCTCCTACCTTGTAGATTGAGGGGCGGAGCCCGCATGCCCAAGACGCTCATCATCATCCCCACCTACAACGAGATGGAGAACCTCCCGCGGCTCCTGGAGCGCATCGATGCCCTGGGACTGGGCCTGGAGGTGCTGGTGGTCGACGACGGATCGCCGGACGGCACCGGGAAGTGGGTCGCGGAGGCGTCCGGGACGCGCGCGGGGCTCCACCTCCTGCAGCGGCAGGGGAAGCTGGGCCTCGGCAGCGCCTACAAGGCCGGTTTCGCCTGGGCCATCGAGCGCGGCTACGAGCTCGTCTTCGAGATGGACGCGGACTTCTCCCATGACCCCGTCTACCTCCCGGATTTCCTCAAGGAGATCGAGACCTGCGACCTGGTCCTGGGCAGCCGCTACATCCACGGCGTCACCGTGGTCAACTGGCCAATGAGCCGGCTGCTGCTCAGCTGGTTCGCCAACGTCTACGCCCGCTTCGTCACCGGCCTGCCGGTGCAGGACACCACCGGCGGGTTCAAGTGCTTCCGCATCGAGGCCCTGAAGGCCCTCGATCTCGGCAAGCTCCACTCCGGCGGCTATTCCTTCCAGATCGAGGTGACCTACAAGCTGTGGAAGAAGGGCTTCCGCATCAAGGAGATCCCGATCATCTTCAAGGATCGGGTAGCCGGGGTCTCCAAGATGTCCGGCAAAATCATCAAGGAAGCCCTCTGGCTGCTGATCCGGCTGCGCCTGGGGCGTTAGGCCCCCCGGCGCCGACTCCTCCAAACTCCTTGCGACCCCCCCCAAAAGCCCGAAATTCGCGGTATTTGCCGGATGACGGGCTGTCCCGCCGGGCGTGTCCGGCTGCCGGTTCGCGAGGGGGGAGTTATTATATTAGTCCGCGCATG
>CBILQL010000202.1:0-8056 GCA_966238865.1 uncultured bacterium | reverse complement strand
GGCAAGGAAGCCAGGTCGACCGGCCGGTAGGCGATGCGGTCGGAGAGGTTGCGGAGCGCATCGAGGGCTTCCAGCCGGTCTCCGGCCGGCGCCTGGCGGCCGGTGATTTCGATGACGGCCTGCGGGCACCGGGCGAGGATCTCGCGGGCGCAAATCATGCCCAGCTTGCCGAGGCCGCCGGTGATCAGGTAAACGCCGTGGTTCTGCAGGGAGACGGGTTCGCAATGCGTCTTCCATTCCAGGCTCTCCCAGGCCGGTTTCTCGGACCGGCCAGCGCGGAACCGGATCTCTCCCAGCCCCCGGATGGTCGCGGCTTTTTCGATCTGGGTGATGACCTCGGCTGCTTCCTTGGCATCGGTCCGTACCAGCTGGCAATGGAGGTTCGGGTTTTCCAGGGCGGCGGTTTTCATCATCCCCGAAACGCCGCTGAAAATCGCGGGCTCCGCATTCTCCGAAACCACCAGTTGGACCAGGACCCGGTGCCTGGGCTTGGCGGCGAGGATGGATTGCAAGTATTCCATCAGGGCCAGGGAAAGACCGGTATACCGCCCGCCGATTCCTTCGCCCGTATCAGGCAGGGACGAGCACCGGCTTCCGGCAATCGTGGCTACCGGAAGCCCGTAGCAGAGGACATGCCTTTCGACTCCGGAAGGCTGTCCCTCCCGGGCGTGAATTTCGATCGGTTCCCACCGGGGGGCGGCGAAGAGAATCCGGGTCGGGCCGGTCCTTGCCGGGTTTGTGCCCCCGCCGGCCGGCGACTTCCTGGAGGCGAATCCGCGCAGTTGGACCATCACCTTGCCGGAGACATCGCATAAGTCCAGGTCGAGCTTCACGATATTGCCGCCGGCCCTGCTTCCCTCGGAGAATCTCATCCAGACGAGCATCTCGTCCTGGCAGCGGCCGAATATCCGGGCCGACTCCAAAGCGAAGGGGAGGGGAGGGGTGCCATCCCCGCCATCTTCCAGATCGACGGTAAAACAGGACGAAGCCTGGAAGGCGCCATCCATGATGCCGGGGTGCAGGCCGTAGTCCTTGGCGGTCCCGTCGCCCTTGGTCATGACGAGCTCGGCAAGGAGTTGATCGCCGCCCTGACGGATGGACCTGAGCGCCCTATGGGAGGGGCCATAGGAGAGGCCGCGGCGGGCCAGTTTTCCATAGAAGTCATCCATGTCCCGGGATTCGGCGGGAAGCCCGGAACGGATCCCGCCCAGATCCAGCGTGGGCAGGGAGGACCCGGCCTCCACCATGGCCCGGCCCTGGAAATGCACGGCCTCTTGTCCATCCGCCTCGGTGGAGATCTCGCAGTTGATGCCGGTTCCGTTTTCCTGGCCGGGATAAAGGCCCACCAGCACCTTCCGGGCATGGGAGCCCTTGATGGGCGCCATCCAGACCGCATCGCGCAGGCAGATCACCCGGCTCCCGCTACCGGGAAGGCTCCTTTCGATGGCCTCGCGCACCATTTCCAGATAGGCGACACCGGGCAGGATGGCCTCGCCGTTGACCCGGTGATCCCGCAGGAATGGCTCCTGGCCGGTGAAGGCGCTCAGGTATTTCTGCTCGTTCAGGTCGGAGACATTGGCGTGAACCATGGGATGGAGCTTGCCGTGCGCCTCCTTTCCCGGCTCGCTGATGGAGGCCCAGAAGCGATCCTTCTTGAAGCGGTAGGAAGGCAGGTTCAGGCGCCGGGGACGGGCCTCCCGATACAGGTTTTCCCAGGATGGATTGGCGCCATCCACCCAGACTTCGGCCACATCTTCTTCCCAGCGGCCGGTTTCCTCCGCGGCCTTCAAGACCTCTTCCGGGCTCCTGCCTTCCCCGGTCTTCATCTGCCGGTTCTGCATCCAAGCCTGGAGACCGCCGCGTGTCTCCTCCTGCAACCAGGTCTTCAACTCCCCGAGGTCCTCGACGCAGCAGGCCGCGCGGAAGCCCATCGGCTGGCGGCCCACCTGCAGGGTATAGGCCAGGTCGGCGATGGACAATTCCCGCCTTTCCACGGCCGCCTCTTCGATGAAGGCGAGCAAAGCCAGCATTCCCTCATACAGGCTCGTCTCCGACTTCGCCGAAAGCGGCACGATATGCTTTCCGGCCTCCGGGAAGCCACCGGTGCCGGGGCGCGTCCCGGAGTCGATGAACTCTTCCAGCACCACGAAGGCGTTGGTTCCCCCGATTCCGAGGCTGTTGACGCCGGCGCGGCGCGGGCCGTTCCCGGCCTTCCACTCCATCAGCTCCTGGTTGATGTAGAAGGGGGTGGAAGCGAAGTCGATGCGCGGATTGTTCTTCCGGTAATGCAAGGTCGGGGGAATCGCCTTGTGATGGAGCGCGAGCACCGCCTTGATGAGGCCGGCTATGCCGGATGCGGAATCCAGGTGGCCCACATTGGTCTTCACCGCACCCAGGGCGCAGGTGGCCTTGGCCGGCGGCTCGGCATCTCCGGCGGCGAAGGCCTTGGCCAGGGCCGTGATCTCGATGGGATCGCCCATGAAGGTCCCCGTGCCGTGGGATTCCACGAAGGCGATGGTATGAGCCGGAACGCCCGCCTTCTGCAGGGCCTTCTCGATGGCCCGCTTCTGGCCCGCTACCGTGGTAGCCCCGTAGCTCACCTTCCCCTTGCCGTCATTGGTCAGCGCCGAACCCTTGATCACCGCGTAGATGGGGTCGTTCGCGGCCAGGGCATCGCCCAGCTTCCGGAGCAATACCAGGCCGTAGCCGCTGCCGAATACCACGCCGTCGGCGCTCTCGTCGAAGCTCTTGATGCGGCCGGATTTCGAGAAGATGCCCCCTTTCCTGTAATGGTATCCGATCGCCTGCGGGACCCGGATATTCACGCCGCCCGCCAGGGCCATGTCGCATTCGCCGTTCAGCAGGCTGAGGCAGGCCTGGTGGACCGTGACCAGGGACGTCGAGCACGCGCTGGGACCGGTCAGGTTCAGCTTGTAGGAGATGAAGGTGGAGAGATAATCCGTGTCGTTCGCCAGGTGGGCCTGGCTGGCCGTTTCCTTCCGGAACCGTTCGCTGCGATTGACGAAGTGGGAATAGTAATTGGTGGAAATCCCCCCCATGCCGGCGAAGACGCCTATGTTCTGTTCCCCGTCCGTGGCATGACCCCCATCCTCCAGCGTCCTCCAGGCGCATTGCAGCAGCAGCCGGATCTGGGGATCCATGAGCTCGGCGTCGGATGCCGAGATGCGGAAGAAGGCGGGATCGAACTTGTCGATGTCCTCGAGGATATAGGACGACTTGACATAGCTCTCGTCCCGCAGGGCGGCTTCCTCCACTCCATTCTGCGAGAGCTCGGCGTCGGTGAAGGCCTGGTATCCGTCCTTTCCGCCGCAGATGTTCCTCCAGAAGGCCCGGATATCCTCCGAGCCCGGGAATCGGCCGTCCATGCCGATGACGGCCACGCTGTTGTCGATCGATTTGGATTTTCTGCTCGCCATTTCGGTTCCGTGATTGGAGGGAATGCCGGGAAGGGTCCGGTTACGGCGCGGGGATCTTCGCGAGCTCGAGCGGCTGGTGCTCCCCGTTCCCGGACTGGGAATCCCCGCCTTCCAGCTCCTGGATATTGTCGAAGCGGGCGCCCTTGTACTTGTCGATCATCTTGGGATAATCCCGGACCAGGATATTGTAGACCTGCTGGGCGCCGGTCAGGTTGGTCAGGAGGTCGGGGAAGAATCCGCCGAACTTCATGTCCATGATGAAGGAGACCTCGACAACGCCCCCCTTCTTGGGTGTGAAGGTCCAGACATTGTGGTGATGGGACACGCGGACATAGCCCTTGGTATAGGGGATGGCATTCTGGGCGGAGATGTTTTCCAGGGTCACGACCTTGGTCTGCTCATCCTGGTGGACCTGGCCCTGGACCAGGATCTCCCGGGGGGAGAAGGGAAACGGGAACTTCCAGCGGTAGAGCTGGAGGTTGGTTTCAAGTTTCGGGTTCCAGTGCTTGAGGAGCTTGTATTCCGTGCAGGCCGGCAGCCATTTCCCGCAATCGTCCTGGATGCTCAGGTCATAGAACGGCGATACGCATTCCCCGAGGGTATTGTTCCAGGTGGTCACGCCCTTGACCAGGATCTGGGAGGAGCCGGGCGGCTTCATGGTATAGACCTGGCTCCCGTCCTTGTCGATCTTCAGCTTCCATTCGCTCGACCCGGTCATCTTCCAGACGATGCCGTAGACATAGCCGGCGGCGACCAGGCCGGCCAGGGAGATGACGGCGATTTTGAGGATCTTCCTGGCCTTGCCCGTGGGGGGTCTGCTCGTCCAGGCCTTGGTGGGCGTCGTGATTTTCATGATGGTTTCCATGTTCGTCTCCTTGTTTTGAATCGATGCTTTCCGGTTGCTGCCTCAGGGACCCTCTTCGACGGGGCCGGCCATGAACTTCCGCTGCGGATCGGCGGCGTCCTGGATGTCCTCGCCCCATTCCTTGACATAGTCCAGCTTGGCGGTCTTGAACTTCTCCAGGCCCATGATGGTCTCGAACTTGACGAACAGCTGGTACAGGGCCTCGGGGGCGATCTTGTTCTTGATGAAGTAGGGTATGCTCCCCCCGATGTCGGAGTCCTGGTGGTATTCGACCTCGACCTCCCCTTTGCCGTTGGGGGTCAGGCGCCAGATGTTGTTAAGGTGGGTCACGCGGATAAATTCCGGGTTGGGCGGGATCTTGTTCGGGGCGGCCATGATGTTCATCTCGATTTCCCTGGTGGCCGGATCCTGGTGATGCTGGATGAGGATCACGAATTCGCGGGTCTTCAGCGGGAAGGGGAGATCCACCTTGAAGTCGTAGTAGGCGTTGAAGAATCCGCCCGGAAGGATCCTGGTGTCGAATTGCCGGATTCCGTTGCATCCCACGTCGGCGCAGCTGCTGGTATCCTCGATCAGCTTGATCATCCCGGCAAGGGTGGTGGGCACCTTCATGGTCAGCTTCAGCTTCTCGATCCGGGAGCCCGGAGTCTTCAGCTTCCACATCTTGATGCCGTTCTTCTCCCGTTCCAGCTTCCACTCGGCGGATCCGGAGTTCTTGTACCCGAAATCCAGCGCCAGGAACAGCCCGAAGACGGCCGCGAGGCCGATGAGCAGCCGCTTGCGTATCTTCCGTTTCCGCGTTTTCCCGCCCTCCCGGCCGGTGACTTCGATGGTTGTGCTGTTTGACTGGGCGTCCATTTATACCTCGCTTTGGATTTGCTGGGTGACTGCAATCGGATTCGGAAAAAGGGTCTAGAAGGAAGCTTGGAGCCTTTGTGCCAGGTATTTCGCCAGGCATACCAGGGTCAAGGTGGGGGGAACCCGCATCTTCTCGTTCAGCACCGATGCGTCGCAGACGTGCAGGCCCTTGATTCTCGTTTCCAGGTTCCCGTCGAGGTGCTCGCCGATGCGGACCACGTTGGCCGGGCTCGCGGCCACGGTCTTCCCGCGGAAGATGTTCCTGGCGCCCGCCTTCCGGAGGACGCGGGCGGCGATCTCCTCGCCTTGCTTCAGCTTGAGCTTCTCGGATCGGGACAGCTCCTTGCGGAACTTCCCGTCCTCGGTCATCCGCCCGCCGGAGGCATCCTTCAGCTTTACCCCGATGCCGATGGTCCTGGGGAAGGACAGGAGGCGGTGGGGCTTCCCGTTCGCCAGGGCCATGATGCGGAACAGGGTGCCCGTCATGTTGGCATCGCCGTAGGAGACGTCGTCGAGGTACTCCGTGCTGATGCAGCCCACGAAATTGTCGGTCCCCGACAGGCCCTCCACCGTGCCGAAAAGGGCGAAGGCGGGATCGCAATAGAATCCGCCGGTCCCCACCTCGGCAAGGCCGCTGTTCCTCAGGATCCCGGCGGTCACCAGGGAGCCGGCGGAGAGCACGACCTTTTCGGCTTTGATCCGGCAGATCCGGCCGCCTCCGAAGGGCCTCCTCCTCAGGTACTCGATGCCGCAAGCCCTCCCCGAATCCACCAGGACGCGCGTCGCTTCTGCGCGGTCGACCAGGGTGGCGCCCCGCCGGAGGGCCGCCTCGACCGCGGTCTTGGCCTTCCATTTCGCCTGGTAGGAATACCCGCCCCGGCATCTGGCCTGATCGATGAGCATCAGGTTTTTCCGCATCGGGTATCCCATGACGGCCGAGCACTCCTGCAGGCGGCGGGTCTGCGCGCTCAGCAAGGCATCGTCGAGGCGGGCCACCGGGAGCTCCCGGAGCGTCTCCGCGAGCTGGGGCGCCAGGTCCATGCCCAGGTCCCTGAAGGCTTGGAGCGGCGGCATTTCGGCCACTCCGAAGTACAGGGCGGTCGATCCCCCGGTGGCGATGGCCCGCAGGGCCTTGGAATCCTCGCCCACGGGGCTTTCGGACGCGATGCCTGCCGTCCCCAGGAAGGTCTCCTTGAGTTCGACCGTATTCCCCTTCTCGAGGATGGTCACGCGGCGCGAATTCCCCGCCAGGGAGCTGGCGATGGTCGCCCCGCAGGTTCCCGAGCCGACGATCACGACGTCGGTTTCCATGTCGAATTCCATCTTGCCCATCAGTGCTGGTATTGGATTTTGAAGGATACCTGTTTCTGGTCCCGGTAGCTCCAGTAGGCGCTCGCATCGCTGTCGACATCCGGGTAGTAGCCGTTCACGAAGAGGGACAGGTTGTCGCTCC
The DNA here is from genome assembly GCA_966238865.1 of uncultured bacterium. Lineage (GTDB taxonomy): Bacteria > Fibrobacterota > Fibrobacteria > UBA11236 > UBA11236 > CBILQL01. The sequence continues at coordinate 1,443 of CBILQL010000202.1, read as the reverse complement.
ACCTGTACCCGATATTCACGGAGTTCAGCAAGCTGGTATGGGGCCTCGCGCCCATCCCGGTGACGTTGAGGGAGAGCTTGTCCTGCAGGAAGCGGATATTGATGTTCATCACCAGGGCGAGATCGTTTTCCGGGACGTTCAGCAGCCGGTCGTCCCAACCCAGGATATGCCGGTCGACCAGCTCCAGGGTGCCCGTGAAGGTCTCCCCGTTGAAGTATTCCAGGGCCAGGGAGCCGTCCAAGGCCTCCTTCTCCATCAGGCGGAAATCCACGTCGGGGTACAGCATGGAGGTTTTCAGGGCTCCTTCCCCCTTCAGCATGAAGTGGCCCCGCACCCAATTGAAGGCCATACCGTACATCTCGTACCGGTTCCTCACCTTGCCGAATACCCCGGGCGATTTCGCCGCCAAGGCGTAATCGTTGTTGATCAGCCTGGCGGCCATGACGCTGACGTCGCTGTTGACCAGGGTCTTCCGCCACCGGCCGCCGTATTCATGGTAGGTCTCGCCCGCGTCCTCGAACCGCGCCATGCCCTGGAAGGGGTCGATGTAGTAGGCCGTCCCCTTTTCCGGATACTTGTTGTAGGCCGGCTTCGGGATATAGAAGGCGCTCAGGTCGCCCCAGGCCGAGAACCGCTCCAGGGAAACCATGGCCTGGCTGATCCGGGACTCGTCCAGGGCCACGAAGAGCCATTCGGAGTAGTCCCTCGGGCTGATGTCGTCCGTGATGGCGGCCACGTCCGACTCGCCCCAGATGACCTTCTGGTACCCGGCCTTGGCGCTGACATCCCCGAGGCTGAGCTGCAGGTAGGCCTCGTGGAACCGGTGCTTCAGCGCCAGGTCCTCGCCATCCGCCAGGGCTTTATGGTCGTTCCAGAGATAGGCCGTCAGCTTGGAATCGTACTTCCAGCTGAGGCGGCTCCAGCGGTCCTCGAACTCGAGGCGGAAGGCCGCCCGGTTGTTGCGCACGTCGCGGGGGACCTCCAGCTTGTACGAGTTCTCGTATTCCAGGGTCAGCCGGCTCGGATCGGCGATCCAGGTCTTGAACCAGGACGGCTTCTCCTCGGCCGCGCGGAATTCGCCCACCGAAGGCCGGATGGACAGGAAATCGAAATCCTCCGTCGCGGCGGAATCCTCCGCCGCAGCCGAATCGGAGGATGGAGCCGCGGGAATCTCCCGGGCGGGGAGCTGGGCGGCCATGAGGACCGCCCAGCCCCACCTGCAAATCTTGTTCATGGGGATCAGCCGCATTCCGGCCATCAGTTCCAGTACTTGTGGCGCATCTTGTCGAGGACCTGCTCGCGGTACGCCAGGTCGGTGAAAGCGCGGTGGGTGAAGAATTCGTCCTCCACGGGAATATTGAAGGAGACGTATTTCTGATCCGTGATGTCCACCGTGCTGATGCGGCGCGTGGCGAGGTTGTTCATGATCTGCACCCGGGCGAT
>CBILQL010000201.1:0-8056 GCA_966238865.1 uncultured bacterium | reverse complement strand
TCCGGGGCCTTGAAGCCGTCCGGCAGGGCCCGGCGCAGCAGGGCCAGCAGGGCGTCCTCCTTGGCCGGCGCCCCCGGAGCGGGGGTCTCGGAGGCCAGGGCGGCGGGCAGGGAGCGGGCCGGCGCGGCGGGATCGAAGGCAGCCCCGGCGGCCAGCCCGGCCAGCCTCAAGGGCGTCCCGGCGCGTAACAGGGAGGTTTCCGTTTCCGGCTTCAGGGCGCGGAACAGGTCGGCCAGGGATTTGGGATCGCGGACGGCTTCGCCCCAGACCTTGGCCTGCAATTCGGGCTGCTCGCGATCCCGGGGGAAGGCCACGAAGAGGCGGAGCAGGCTGTCGATTTCCTTCGGGCCGGGCAATTGCCCGGGCGGGAGCCGGGTCGCGCCTTCGGGCAGGGCGAAGCGGCCGCTCTGGGCCAGCACCTCGCCGAAATCGCGGACCAGGTCCTCGAAGAACGGCTCCCCGGCGAAGCCGGACAGGGTTCGGGCGGCGACCTGGAGCCCCGCGCGCATTTCCGGAGTCCCGTCGGCGAAAGCGGAGCGCAGGCCGGCGGGAAGGGATTGGGCCGGGTCCAGGAAGCGGGCCTGCATGCGCGCGCCATGCGCCTCCATCTCGAAATCGACGAACTCGCCGGGTACCCGGACCTGGCCGCTGCGCACCTCCAGAGTGCGGCCTCCCAGGTCCAGGAGGTAGCGGAACATCGGATCCGCCGCACCCTGGGCGGATTGGGGGATGGGTTTTCCCCCCGCGAAAGCCAGGTTTCCGGCCAGGTCCTGGCGCTCGAGGATGCGTCCCATCCAAGGCCTGCCCGCGGCGTCCACGGAGGCGGAAGCCTGGCCGGCCGCGCCGGTTGCACGACCGGCCTCTGTGCCTGCGCTCGCCGAATCCGCACCTACCGAACTCGCACCTGCCGATCCCCCGCTCATCAGACCTGCGCTCGTAGACCCCGCGCCCCCCGGCCAGAAAGCCCCCATCTCGCCCGCCCCGGAGGCCCGTCCCCCCGATGCCGGCATTCCCGCTGCCCCTCCCGGCAAACCCGGCAGGGCTCCCGGCGCGGCGCCCCTCGACCCCGGAGCCGCGGACAAGTCCCCACCCTGCTCCAGTTGCCGGCGCATGCCCCGCAGCAGGGCCAGCAGCGAGGCGGTGGACGATTCGCCGCGTCCCTCCTCCAGCCCGGCCATCAAAGAGGCGAAGCCGTCGCCGCGCAACGTGGACAAGGCCTGCCACAGCATGTCGCGTCCGCCCTCCCGGGCCAGTACGCGCTTGAGCAGCTCCGGCAGGGGCAGACGCAGCAGCGCGCCGGCCTCGCCGCCCAGCGCCTGGGCCAGGCCCTCCCGGCCTGCCGCCTGGGACGCGGGGCCTCCCGCCGGGAGATTCGCCGCCAGGGTGCCGGGCGGACGTCCGGCGATCCAATTCGCCAGCTGTTCCTCGAACCCGCGCACGCTTTTCAAGGTGTCCATGTTGCCGGCCATCCGGTAGCCGGCTCCCCAATCCTGGACCGTGCCAGTCGGCAGCTGGGCTTTCTCCAGGCGGACGCCGCCGCCCGGCGGCATCAACACCCGGAGACGCTCCCCCACCTGGAAATCCCCCTCCGCCTGCAGGCGGATGCGGCCCTGGGCGCTTTGGATGTCCACCGTTTGCGCTCCGTCCTCGCGCTTCACGCCGACCACGGTTCCCTGGAAGGCGCCTTGGGGGGCGCCCCGCTCCGGGGTGCGGCTCGCTTGGATGGGGGTTTCCGAACCTTCCACGACAATGCCCTTCGCGGGAGCGGACAGGACGCGCACTCCCCGATTCATTATCGGCTGATTATGGACGGATCAACAGTCGGAACAGAAAAATGGCGGAATTTGGGGCGCCGCAGCCGATCGGCCGGGGCCGATTCGAAAGGTTCTAGCCCTTTTCCCGGCGCATGCGGATGATGAACTCCACCTGGTCCTGGCTGATGCGCAGACGGCGGGAAATCTCCGAGGAGGTCATCCCCTTGCGGGCCAGCTTGACCACCTCCGCCTTGCGCCGCTCCACCCGCTCCACTTCGGTGGTCGGCGGCATGAAATGGCCTCCGGTGCCGGAAGCGGTATCCTCCCCGGAAGTCCCCTGGCTGTCTTCATCCTCCATGGACAGGCCGCCGGCATTCCCACCGGAGTTGCCGCCATGGCCGGCCCGGGACGACGGATCGGTTTCTTCGGTAAGCCGCGGTTCGCCCCAGCCGCCGGGACCCAGCTGGAAAATCTGGGTCTCCATGGCCTCCGGCCGCTGCCCGGTCCCGGCACCGGACAGGGGAGCGGCCTCGGTTGCGCGGAAGACATTGTCGGATTCGACCTCGTAGGGAGAGGGCTCCTTGGACAGGTCCCCGGTAGCGGCAAGCAGGGTATCCGGGCGGAATTCGGCGGTGGCATCGGGGTTCGAGACGGAGCGCGCATCCGAGGCTGCGGTCCGGAGACGGTCAACCCGGGGATCGGGCACGGGCCGCGCGGCGGGCGGAAGCGACGGGGTGGCGATGCGCGCAACCTGCTTCACGGCGGTTTGGAAGGAGGTCAGCGCCTCTTCCTGGACGGGCTGAGGCCGGGGCGGCGCCTTGGCCTGGGCTTTCTGCGCCCGTGGCGCGCGCGCGGGCCGGCGGACGGAGCGGACCGCGAAGAACAGGGCCGGAACCAGGGACAGGAAGGCCGCCAGCGGGCCCAACCCGTAACGCAGGGAATACGCCCAGGCGGGGAAGTCGGCGGCGGCGGGCTTGTCGTGGACGCGGGAAAGCTCGCCCAGGCGGTTGCGCCAATGCTTGTATTCCTTCCAGGCGCCGGCCTGGGCCGTCCGCAGGGAATCCAGGCGGGCGCCTTCCGGCGACCCGGCGGCGCCCGGCGCCTCCGCGGCCGCCGAAGCGCCTTCCGCCATCCCCAGCTCGCCGTCCAGCATCCGTTCGCGGATCTGATCGGTCTTTGACCGGATGCCGGCCAGCTCCGGATCCCATTCGAGATACAAGGCCCGGCGGATCGGGGACAGGAAAAGCCCGATGGCGATGGCCAGGGTCAGGGCCAGGCCGCTGACTCCTCCGAGGAAGAATGGTTTCGCTGCTTTCATCACTGGACCGGAGGTGATACAATACTAGCAAATATTGACCTCCCAACTCCAGTCCCGTCAAAGGCTTGGAAAAGGCCGGCCCGGGGGTTATTTTCGGGTTCCATCATGGCGAAAATCGTCATCCGCTTCCAAAGCCAGATCCTGGGGGAACATCGCCTGACTCCCGGCTTCACCACCATCGGCCGCCTCCCCACCCATCCCATCTGCATCGAGAACCTGGGCATCTCCCGCAACCACGCCTTCATCCTGGGCGACATCGACGAGAAGGTGTTCATCCTCGAGGACCTGCAGAGCCTGAACGGCACCTACGTGAACAAGAAGCGGGTGCAGAAATACCTGCTCAGGAACAACGACGTGATCACCATCGGCCAGCACGCCCTGGAATACCTGGACGACGACTTCCGCGCCAAGGAGGCGCCGCCGGAGCATGCCCTGGGCCCCTACCTGGAGACCGACGCCGGCAAGGCCATCCCCCTGGTCAAGGAGACCACCTATTTCGGCAACAGCAGCGCCGACGACATCCACATCCCCGGCCTCATGGTGGGCAAGCAGTTCGCGAGCATCGATCGCAAGGGCACGGCCTGGGTCGTCAACCTGCTGGTGAAGCGCTTCTCCAACCTCAAGGTGAACGGCGAGGAGATCCATTCGGCGCGCCTCAAGGACGGCGATCGGCTCGAAGTGGGCGGGGTCAGGTTCCTCTTCCGCATGGGCTCCTGAGCCGGGGCTGCCGGCGGGGAACCCGCAGCGGGATTATCCGGGAGTCCCTCAGCCCGCGTCGAGCGCCGAGCCGGCCCGCACCGCCGTCACCGCGGCGAAACCCTGGATCCCGAGGCCCTTCCCGAAATCGGTGAGACCCTCCCCGGTGGTGGCCGTGAAAGCCACGTCCTCCGGGGCGAGCCCGGTGAGCTCGGAAAGCCGGGCCGTCATGGCCGGGATCAGCGGCAGGATTTTCGGCCGCTGGCACTCCAAAGTTACGGAAACATGGGTGAGACGGTAGCCCATGGCGTCCAGGTCCTCCAGGGCGCGGGCCAGGTAGGCGGCGCTGTCCTTCTGGCCCGCCTTGCACATCCTGTCGGCCACCGGACCCAGGACGGGCTTGCCGGTGATGCCGGAGATGCCGTTGGTCACGGCATGCAGCACCACGTCCGAGTCGCTGTTGCCCTCCAGGGCGTAGTCCGCCGGGACCGCCACGCCTCCCAGCACCAGCGCCTTGCCCGCCGCCGGCTCCTGGATGCGATGGCTGTCCTGCCCGATGCCGACCTTGATCATGGCGCCTCCTCCAGGGCCTCGCCGGCGTCCAGCCGCGCGGCCATCCACTTCGCCCAGGCCAGGTCCGCGGCCCCGGTCACCTTGCGGTTCGCGTCCGAGCCGGGCACCCAGCGGACCTCGTAGCCGAGGTGCTCGGCCATGGACGCCTCGTCGGTGGGGGCCCGCCCGGCCCAATCGGCGGCATGCACCGCCTCGAGCACGCTGCGGGGAAACACCTGCGGGGTCTGGGCCAGCACCAGGCGGCTGCGATCCACGGTGCGCAGCACCCGGGACCCTTCGGCCTCCTTCACGGTGTCGGTGGCCGGCAGGGCCGCCAGGGCGCAGGTCCCGCCCGAGACGGCCTCCAGGCAGCGGCGGATTACGGCTTCGGAGAGGAAGGGCCGCGCCACGTCGTGGACGGCGACCACCGGCAGGGAGGGATCCAGGGCGGCGACCCCGTTCCGCACGCTCTCCCAGCGCTCGGCCCCGCCTTCGGCCAGCTTCAGCTTGGGGAAGGCGGCGGGCAGGGAGGCGTAGGCAGGCAGCCGGTCCGGGGGCAGCACCAGCACGATCCGCTTCACGCAGGCCATGCGGTGGAAGGTCTCCAGGGCGTAGGCCAGCATTGGAATCCCGGGCCGCAGCTCCAGGAACTGCTTGGGCTCCGGGCCGCCGGCGCGCAGGCCCTTCCCGCCCGCGGGCAGCACCACCCCCGTATCGGGGAGGTTACCCTCGGCGGTTCCGCCGCCCGCGCGACCCGTTCCCTGCCCCATCTGCGGCCAGGCCTCAGATCCTTACGTTGCTCTTGTCGCCCAGGATCAGGGCCCGGGTCTGCAGCGAGAGCCCCAGGCACTTGATGAAGCCCTTGGCGTCCTGCTGGTTGTAGGTCTCCACGTCGGAGAAGCCGCCGAGGCCCGCGTCGTACAGGCTGTACGGGCTCTCCATCTTGTGGAGCATGACGTTGCCCTTGTACAGCTTGAGGGTCACCGAGCCCGTCACCACCTCCTGGGTCTTGTCGACGAAGACGTCCAGGGCCTGGCGCAGGGGGGCGAACCAGAAGCCGTCGTACACCAGCTGGGCGTACTTGGCGCCCACGCCCTGCTTGTAGAGCATGGTGTCGCGATCGAGCACCAGCTGCTCCAGGAACTCGTGGGCCCGGTACAGCAGGGTGCCGCCGGGGGTCTCGTACACGCCGCGCGACTTCATGCCCACCAGGCGGTTCTCCACCATGTCCACGATGCCGCAGCCGTGCAGGCCGCCCAGGGCGTTGAGCCGCTCCAGGATCTCCACCGGGCCGACCTTCCTGCCGTCGAGGCCCACGGGGATGCCCTTCCGGAACTCGATGGTCACGTAGCCGGGCTTGGAAGGCGCCTTCTCCGGGGTCCTGGTGTGGCGCAGCATGTCCCAGGGATGCTCCTCCCCGGGATGCTCCAGCATGCCGCCCTCGTGGGAGAGGTGCCACAGGTTGCCGTCCTCGGAGTAGATCTTCTTCTTGGTCACCGTGAGCGGCACGCCGCGGGCCTGCCCGTACTCGATGGCGTCCTCGCGGGAGCGGATGGTCCACTTGGGATCCTTCCAAGGCGCGATGATCTTGAGGCGCGGGTTCATGGCCAGGTAGGTGAGCTCGAAGCGCACCTGGTCGTTGCCCTTGCCGGTGGCGCCGTGGGACACGGCCACCGCGCCCTCCTTCTCTGCGATGAGCACCTGGTGCTTGGCGATGAGGGGGCGCGCCATGGAGGTGCCGAGCAGGTACATGCCCTCGTACTTGGCTCCCGCCTTGAGGGTGGGCCACACGTACTCCTCCACGAACTCCTTGCGCAGGTCGAGCACGTAGCACTTGGAGGCGCCGGTCTTCCTGGCCTTCTGGATGAGGCCGTCGGTCTCGATCTTGCCCTGCCCCACGTCGGCGGCGAAGGCGATGACCTCGTAATCATAGTTCTCGATCAGCCAGGGGATGATCACCGAGGTGTCGAGGCCCCCGGAATACGCCAATACCACCTTCTGCCTGCCGCCGCTCCTGCCGCCGGCGGAGCCGGCCTTCTTCTTGCTCGCCATGTTCCCTGTTCCCGTGCTTTCCGAAATCCCGGAACACCGTTCCGGGCCTGTGCAGCGCAGAAATGTATTAAAAGCGGGAGGGGAGATGGGCGCCCGCGTCCGCTGCAGCGCGCATCGCCGGCGCCTGCAGGGCATCGTCCTGCCGCAGGCGGGAGTCAGGCCGCTTCGCCGGGCCTGGTTCCGGTGACGTCGGGCTTGGCGTCCGCGCCGGCGGGCCTGGTCTCCGCGCCGGGGGGCGTTGTGCCTGCGCCGGCCGGCTGGCCGGGAGCATCCGCCGGAGGCCCTTGCTCCGCCGCCGGGGCCTGGGATTCCAGGGCGCCCTGCGCGGCCACCAGCTTCTCGTTGGTGGTGCGCAGCCGGGCGATGAGGATCTTGATGAAGTTCACCACCCAGGGCGGCAGGGCGGCCATCTGGGTCTCGAACATGGCGCTGGTGATGACCAGGCACTCGGTGTATTCCAGCGCCTTCACGGAGGCGTCGCGCGGGGTCCCGTCGAGCATGCCCATCTCGCCGAACATGCCGCCCGGCCCCAGGGTCACCAGCTCCGCGTCCACCGGACCGGACGGGGATGGCACGGTCTTGTAGACCGACACCCGTCCCATCTTCACGCTGTAGATTCCGTCGGGGGGATCGCCCTGCTGGAAGATCACCTCGCCGGCGTTGAAGCAGCGTTCGACCTTCTTGTAGACCTTGTTCGCCACGGGGCCCCGGGGTTCAGGGCCCGATTGGCAAGTCCCTCGAGCCCGCCCCTATTGTACCATGGCGCGGTCGATCCGGTCAATCGCCTCGGCAATCTCCTCGCGGCTCGCGTTGAGGGGCGGCAGCAGCCGCAGCACGTCGTGGCCGGCGCGGTGCGTCAGCAGCCCCTGGCGGCGGCACGCCGCCTGCAGGGCCCCAAGGTCGCCGCCGTAGCGGAAGCCCGTCAGGAACCCCTTGCCCAGCACCGGGCCGCACGGCATGCCCCGCGCCGACTTGCGCGCCACCAGGGCCTCCAGGCCGTCGCGCAGGATCGCGGCGCGCTCCCGCGCGTCCTCCAGGAAGCCGGGGCGCAGCAGCTCCTTGAGCACCGCCGCGCCGGCCGCGCAGGCCACCGGGTTGCCGCCGAAGGTGGATCCGTGATCGCCGGCCTTGATGGCGGCGGCCACCTTCTCGCGCATCAGCACGGCGCCGAGCGGGAGCCCGCCGCCCAGGGGCTTGGCCAGGGTCACCAGGTCCGGCTCCAGCCCCAGGGCCCGCGAGGCCAGAAGATGCCCGGTGCGCCCGAGGCCCGTCTGGATCTCGTCGGCGATGAGCAGCGCGCCCCGGCGCTGCGCCTCCGCCAGGGCCGCCGCGGTCGCGACGTCGAGGGAGATGATGCCGCCCTCGGCCATCACAGGCTCGAAGATCACCGCCGCCGTCGCGGGGCCCACGGCCGCGAGCAGCGCCCCGGGATCGTTCGCCGGAAGCGTCCGGAAGCCGCCCGGCAGCGGGCCGAAGCCCTTGCGGATCTTCTCCTGGCCGGTGGCCGCCATGGCGCCGTAGGTGCGGCCGTGGAAGGAGTTCTCGAAGGAGAGGATTTCCACCCTGTCCTCGCGCCCCTGGGAGAGGAAGTGGCGGCGCGCCAGCTTGAAGGCGCCCTCGTTGGCCTCCGCGCCGCTGTTGCAGAAGAACGCCTTGTCCATCCCCAGCGCCTCGCACAGCGCCT